>DASXLB010000057.1 GCA_036496585.1 Vicinamibacterales bacterium | reverse complement strand
TTGGGGTGGATGACGGGACTCGAACCCGCAGCGTCCGGAGCCACAGTCCGGTGCTCTACCTTTGAGCTACACCCACCATCGGCCGAAATAGCAGCGGTAGAACCCACCAAGTGTAACAGAGAACCCTGAGTCGCGGCGAATGCGCCCGGGAAAGGGCGTCTGAGAACCCGGGTCCGCACCGCAGTGGAAGCGAATCTCCGGATCAGGGAAAACCCTTTCCGTTAACTGCCACAAACCGGGGCGCCGTGCCGTGCTTTCCCACCCAACCGACTGGCACTTCCCTCGCAATATCTGCGGCCGTGAAGAAGAGCTTTCTGATTGCCGCGCTGCTCGGGATCGGCCTGATCGGCGCGACCTCCCGCGCCGCCTCGGCACAAACGCTCGGACCCCAGGAACGGATGTGCGATCCGACGTTCGAGGACTGCCGCGCCGATATTCTCACCTACATCCAGCAGGAGACAGTCGAGATCGACATGGGCTTCTGGATGATCACCGATGCCCGCTACGCCAACGCCCTCGTCGCGGCCTGGCAGCGCGGCGTGAAGATCCGCCTGCTGATGGACCCGCGCTGCACCAGCGAGCACCAAGCCTGTGAGACGCAGAACACGCAGCTCGCCAACGCCGGCATCCCGATGCGCAACCGCGCGACGAGCGGCATCCTGCACTGGAAGATGGTGATCTTCGCCGGACAGGGGCAGATGGAGTTCGCTGGCGCGAACTACGCGCCGTTCGAGATGGTGCCCGACACGCCCTGGGTCAACTACACCGACGAAATCGTCTATTACACCAACGACCCGTCGCTCCTCCACAGCTTCATGACCAGGTTCGACGACCTGTGGACGAGCCCGACCGAGTTCGCCAACTTCGCCAACGTGACCGGGCCGTTGACCCGGAGCTTCCCGACCTATCCGATCGACGCGCAGCTGAATTTTCCGCCCGACGACAGCTACCGCACGCGGACGTTGAACGCCTACGCCCAGGAGCAGCAGGCGATCGACGCGTTCATGTTCCGCATCACCGACGAGCAGCAGAGCGACGGGATCATCGCGCAGGTGCAGCGCGGCATCCCGGTGCGGCTGATCACCGACGAAGGGGAATACCGCAACACGGATCGCCTGTGGGACGCCTATAACGTCGACAAGATGTACCAGGCCGGCGTCCAGGTCCGGCTGGAGGATCACCAGGGGATCAACCACGCCAAGGGCATCCTGCTCTACTCGCAGGGTATGTCGATCTTCGGCTCGTCGAACTGGACGTCTCCCTCGAGCGACAGCCAGCGCGAGCACAACATGTTCACCACGCAGCCGTGGATCTTCACGTGGCTGCAGCAGCTCTTCAACCGGAAGTGGACAAATGGACACGGCACGCCCGAGACGAAGGCGTTCGTGCCGCTCGCGCCCGACGCTCCGGTCTACAACCTCCCCGCCAGCGCCGCCACCAACGTCCCGACGACAGGCACGAGCCTCTCGTGGAATGCGGGCCTCTGGGCGCACATCTACGACATCTATTTCGGCACCACGCCCAACCCGCCGCTGCTGACGAGCAACGTCAAGCTCGGGCCGAGCCAGTACAGCACCGACTACCGAACGTATGCGCTGCCGGCGCTGCAGCCGGGCACCACCTACTACTGGAAGATCGTCTCCAAGACGATGGCCTACGTGACGGCGCCTGGACCGGTGTGGAGCTTCCAGACGGCCGGCACGGCCACCAGCAACAACCCGCCGTCCGTTTCGATCACCGCGCCGGCCAACAACGCCTCGTTCGTGGCGCCGGCGACCGTCACCGTGGCCGCCACAGCGGCCGACAGCGACGGCACAATCGCCCGCGTGGATTTCTATCAGGGCTCGACGCTCATCGGCAGCGCGACGACGGCTCCCTACAGCGTCACGTGGTCGAATGTCCCGGCGGGCAGCTACTCGCTGACCGCGGTCGCCACCGATAACGGCAATGCCTTCACCTCCTCGGCGGCGGTGACCATCACCGTGGCCACCGGTGCGAGCACGCTCCCGAGCGGCTGGACCGACGGCGACATCGGCTCGACGGGCGCTGTCGGCACCGCCTCGTTCAGCAGCGGCACTTTCAGCGTCACCGGCGCGGGCGCCGACGTCTGGGGCGGGGCCGACGCGCTCAACTACGTCTCGCGCTCTCTGACCGGCGATGGCACCATTGTCGCGCGCGTCGCCAGCATCCAGGCCGTGAACGCGTGGACCAAGGCCGGCGTGATGATCCGCAATTCGACCTCGCCATCCTCAGCGCAGGCCTTCATGCTCGTCGCCTCGTCTGCTGCGAAGGGGGCGCCGTTCCAGCGCCGTACAGCCGACGGCAACATGACCAGCGTCAGCACCACGGGGCCGCTGGTGACCGCACCCTACTGGGTCAAGCTCGTACGGGCCGGCGCGCTGATCACGGCCTCCGTTTCCGCCGACGGCGCGGCCTGGACACAGGTCGGCAGCGATACGTTCTCGCTGAACGCCACGATCCGTGTCGGCCTTGGAGTCTCGAGCCACGTGGCCGGCTCCAACGCGACCGCGACGTTCGACAACGTCACGGTAACACCGGCCAGTGGCGTTCCCCCGACCGTGGCGCTGACCGCCCCGGCTAACGGCGCCACCTACGTCGCGCCCGCCACGATCACGCTCACGGCCTCAGCGTCCGACAGCGACGGCACTGTGGCGGCGGTGCAGTTCTACGCAGGGTCGACGCTGCTCGGCACGTCGACCTCCGCGCCGTACAGCTTCACCTGGTCGAACGTCGCCGCCGGTTCCTATACGCTCACCGCCGTCGCGACCGACAACGATGGCCTGACGGCAGGCTCGGCACCGGTCAACGTCACCGTCAGCCCGGGCGCGAACAATCCACCGGTGACGGCGATCACCAGTCCGGCCAATAACGCCGCATTCACCGCGCCGGCGACGATCGCGATCACCGCGAGCGCCAGCGACAGCGACGGCTCGATCGCCTCGGTCGCCTTCTACAACGGCTCGACGCTGCTCGGCACGACGACGAAGTCGCCGTACAGCTTTAATTGGGCCAACGTCGCCGCCGGCACTTATAGCCTGACAACAGTCGCCACCGACAACAGCGGCGCGACCACGTCGTCATCGGCCGTGACGGTGACGGTCGCGAATACGGCCCTCCCCAACGGCTGGGCGCAGATGGACATCGGCGCCCCCCCGGTCCAGGGCAGCGGCAGCTACTCGAACGGCGTGTTCACGGCGACCGGGTCCGGCGCGGACATCTGGGGCACGGCCGATCAATTCCATTACGTCTACACCCAGATGAGCGGCAACCGCAGCATCGTCGCGCGGGTGACCGGCATCCAGAACGTGGCGGTGTGGGTGAAGGCGGCGGTAATGATCCGTCAAACGCTCGACGCGTCTTCGGCGCAGGCGATGATGCTCGTGTCGTCGCAGAAGGGGACGGCGTTCCAGCGGCGGACGGCCACCGGCGGGGCCAGCACCAACACGACCGGGTCGACCGCCGCCGCGCCGCGCTGGGTGAAGCTGACGCGCAGCGGCAACACCATTACCGCCTACGAGTCGGCCGACGGCGCCGCGTGGACGCTGGTCGGGAGCGACACGTTCTCGATGCCGCCCAACGTCTACGTGGGCCTCGCGGTGACGAGCCACACGACCACGTCGAGCGCGACGTGCACGTTCGACAACGTCAGCATCCAGTAGGACTTGAGTCCGGGTGATTGACCCGGCTGAGCTTGACCCATAGAATCCTGCGCATCAGATGGATGCGCAGGATCTCGAGCGGATCGCCCGGCATGCCCTTCGGGAGCTTGGTGCGGGGGAAAGCCCGGTGACGGTGACGGCGCAGGCCGCCGCCGATCGGTGGACGGTGGCCGTCGGCGGCAGCGAGCCGCTGACGCTCTCGATCCGCGCCGGCGCCGGCACCAGCCCGCAGTTCGTCCGCGACCAGATCTTCGAGCAGTTTCGTGGGCAGTGACGGGAGCGTCTAGCCGCGCGCGCGTTTCCTGGCCGGAGCGGCAGCCTTGGTCTTCACCGGCTCCGAGGACTCGACCTTCACCGGCCTCTTCTTCCCCGAACTGACGCGGTCGAGCGACTGACGCAGCGCGTCCATCAGGTTGACCACCTTCGGCGGCGTCTCCTCCTGCGTCGCGACCACCTCCTGCCCGGCGATCTTCGCGTCGATGATCCGCTGCAGCTCTTCCTGGTAGGCGTCCTTGTACTCGCCGAGATCCAGCTCTCCCTCGAAATTCGAGATCACCTGCTTGGCCAGCTTGATCTCTTCGGGCTTGACCTTCGACGGCACGCCTTCGAGCTCGTCGATCTGATCCATGCTGCGGATCTCGTTGGCGCGCCGCATGGTGTACATCACCATCCCCTTGTCCTTGGGCTGCACCGCGACGAGATACTCCCGACCGTAGAGCGCCAGCTTGCCTATGCCGGCCTTGCCCTTCATGCCTTCACGCATCACCGCGAACGATTCCCGGGCCATCTGGCCGTCGGGCGCGAGATAGTACGGCCGCTCGACATAGATCGGATCGATCGACTCGACCGGCGTGAACTGCACCAGGTCGATGACGCGAGTCGACTCCGGGCGCACCTTGGCGAGGTCGTCCTCGTCCATCACGACGTAGCGCCCCTTCTCGAACTCGTAGCCCTTGACGATCTCCGACAGCGGCACTTCCCGCTCGCAGTGCGGGCACCAGCGCTTCTGCTGAATGCGCGTCTGGCACTCGCCGTGGAGCTGGTTGAAGCTGACGGTCGCCGCGGAGTCGGTCGCGGGGAACACCCGCACCGGGATGTTCACGAGCGAGATCTTGAGGAAGCCCTTCCAGGTCGGTCGTGCAGCCATAGGGCCATTATCGGTCGGTCGGAGGCTGGAGTTTGGGCCCTGGGTGGCGCAACCTCCAACCTCTTGTCACTAAAAGAGATATCTGATCTGAATCTGGAACATCCGCGGCGGATCGATGTTGGCGAACGCCGGAATCGCCGTCGACCCCGACAACGTTGCGAACTGCCCGAACGTGTTCGACGCCGCGCCGGTATCGCCGTACGTCGTATTGCCGCGGCCGAGCATGTTTGCGTGGTTGAAGAGGTTGAATCCCTCGAGGCGCAGCATCAGGGTACGCCCGCCCATCTTGATGCGGTCCTCGACGAACACCGCTACATCCTGGGTGCCGGTTCCCGTGAACGCCGATTTGCCGATGACCGCGCCGTTGATCACGGGCCGATCGTTGGTCGCGCCGTCACCGTTGTTGTCGACGCCGGTCGTCGAGTTGACCGGCCGCGCCGAGGCGACCTGCGCGACCGTCCCGGCCGAGATGTTGTACGGCAGGTTGTAGGTGAAGCTGATCACGGCGCGATGACGCTGATCGAGAAGGCTGAGTCCGCGCTCCTGCTCCCCGAGCTGCGCAATGTTCGCGTCGTTGGGCCCGATGCCGTTGCCATCCGGCTCGGTCGTGTTCGTGGCCTTCGACAGGGTGTAGCTCAGCGCCGCGTACCAGCGCGTGCTGCCGCGGTAGCTGATGTCGGTCTGGAGCCCGTCGTAGTCGGCCTCGCCGAGATTCATGATCGTGTTGATGTTGCGGACGCCGCCGGTCACCGGCACGATCGGACGCGTCAGATCGGCCTGCGCCGCCGTCCGGACCTGGCCCGGCGCCGTCCGATCGAAGACCGACGGCGCGTTGAGGTCGACGGTGCGAACCAGATCCGACCAGTGCTGATGGACGTAGTCGGCGCCGGCGAAGAGTCCGTGCATGATCTCGCGCTCGGCGCCGAACGAGACGACCTGTGAATGCGGATTGCGCAGTTCATCGGGATAGTTCGGGACCTTCGTGAAATCCAGGCCGTACTGCGGGAACTGCGCGGTGTAGTAATCGCGCCTGCCCGCTATGATCGTGATGTTGCGGGCCGGCAGTGTGGTCGCGTTGCCCTCGAAGACGATTGGGACGCACGTCAAGCACGTCGGGAAGCCGACCTGCCCCGGCGTCGCGGTGTAGGTGGTGAAGCCGTCGAGGCCGCTCTGCAGATATCCGGCGATCAGGTTCGACTGAATCTGCGTGTAGTACGACCCGTAGCCGCCACGGATCGACAGTCGAGGATCCCCGCCAGGATGCCAGCCGAACCCGACCCGCGGCTCGAAGTTCGCCCGCGAGTCGGTGAGCGTCTGCACGTCGTAGCGCAGGCCGAGATCGAGCGTCAGATCGCTGGTCACGCGGTACTTGTCCTGGGCGAACGCGACGCCCAGCCACTGGTTGAGCGTGTAGGCCGCCGGTTGCCCCAGGCTGTACGGCTGCGAGTAGTTCTGCACGTCGTTGATCGTCAGCTGATCGAACGGCAGCGTCGAGGACGCGCCGGTCCCGACGAACGTGAACGTGCCGCCCAACGCCTGCCCTGGCTCCGTGCCGACGCCGCCCGACAGATGTCGCGCGAGATTGCCGCCGAACCGGAAGTCGTGGGTGCCGTGCGACCACGACAGCGTGTCCGAGAACTGCGCCTGGCGGCTGTAGACGTCGGTGAACTGATTCGCGCCGATCTTGAACGGTACCGATCCGGCCGTCCTCTGGTAGACGGTGGTGGACTCGATCGATTCCCACTTCGTGACCGGGTCGCCGTCGGTGTAGCCGACGCGCGCTTCGTTCAGCATGTGCGAATTCACGACCGAGACGAGGTTGGTCTGGAACGTCCAGCCGCCCCGCGTGTAGCGGCGCGCCGCGCTCGGGGCCGTCGTGCCGACCACGGCGTCGTTCGGGTTCGTGTCGTAGAAATGATCGTAGTTGCCGCGGAAGCTCAGGGTCTGGTTGGTGGTGACCTTCTCGTCGACGCGCGCGTCGACCAGCCCGGAGCGGTACTGGCCGACGTAGGTAAGGCTGCCGTTGTCGAGCACGAACGGCGGCAGCGTGCTCGACAGCGCCACCGTGCGGTCCTGCTGCGTGTAGTCCGCCGCGGCGAAGAAGAACGTCTTGTCCTTCTTGATCGCGCCGCCGGCCGATCCCGAGTACTGATTCAGCTTGTCCGGGATGTCGACCGGCAGGATCGAGGTGAGCGCATCCGGCACCGTGCAGGTGGAGATGGACGGCGGACAGAAGTTCTTCGTCGAAAACGAGGTCGCCTGCCAGCCGCCCGGCCGGCCCATGTACAGGCCTTCGCCGCGCAGCTGATTCGTGCCCGACTTGGTCACGATGTTGAGTGCGGGACCCGCCGTGAAGCCGTACTCGGCCGAGAACGCGTTCGACAGCACGGTGACTTCCTGGACGGCTCCCACCGGCACATTGGCGAGCATCGTCTGCCGCCCCCAGCCCTCGTCGTTGTTCGCGCCGTCGAGCATGTAGGTCACCGTGCGGCGGCTGCCGGCCCCGGTCACGAAGTACGTGGCATTGACGAACAGATCGCCGGTGCCCTTGCCCTGCCGGAATGCGGAGCTGAACAGCGGCAGGGTGGTCAGCTTGCGGCCGAGAATGGGCGTCTCGTCGATGGCCGCGGCGTCGATACGCTTGCCGATCTGGGCGTCGGCGCGGACGCCCTCGGTCGTGCCATAGACCGTGACGTCGCTCTTGCCGCCGCTGACGACGAGTTTTACTTTGACGGTCGCCGTCACGCCGGCACGCAGCGTCAGCCCCGGCACGTCTTCGGCGGTGAACCCGTCCTTGGCGACCTCGACTTTGTAGCGCCCGGTCAACGAGAGCGTCGGCATCGTCGCGGAACCTTCCGCGTTCGACATGGCTTCGCGAACCGCCCCTGTCGCCGTGTTCGTGACCGTGACCTTCGCGTCCTTGACCCTGCCGCCGCTCTGATCGACCACGACGACGACGATCGATCCGGTGTTGGGCGATTGCGCGGCGGCGACTCCGGGACTGAGCACCGGCAGCACGAACATCATCGCGGGCGCCAGCACCTTCAGTATCTTCAGCACTCTCAGCACGTTCAGTTCCTCACTTCGCCACAACGACGTAGTCTTTGAAATAACTGGTGGAGTCCGTCTTCGACCACAGACCCACCCTGCCGGCGATCGGCGCCCGCATGACCGGGTTCTTCCCGGGATAGAGATCGTCGTTCGGGAGCGCGCCGTTGCGCCCGGGTTGGGGCGCGCTGCCGAACGTGTACGTCAGCACCTTCTGGCTGTCGAGCGTGCCGGTGATGATGGCGCCGCCGACGTCGAGCCGCAGATCGTGCCACTTGGCGCGATCGTCATCCGCCTTGAGCAGATCGCCGTCGCCCGGGCGGATCAGCGGCCGGCGCATGCCGTTGTGGAATTCCCGGACGACGGTGCGCGAGGTGTCGTTGTAGTGGAGGTCCACTGCCAGCAGCCGGGGAGACATGGTGTAAAAACTCTATCGGGCGGGAACGATCTACTACCAGTAGTCGTAGATCGTCGACTCGCAGAAGGGGACGCCGCAGCGAATCGCGGCGCGTCGAACGTCAGCTCAGGGGAGCAGCTGAACCGCCTGCTCCATCAGCCCGTGCAGCGACGGCGCCGCGGCGATGAGGGCCGCCGCCAAAAGAACGCACGTGATCGCCGCCGCGAGGCGGTGGGAGTGCGCCGCGGGTGGTGTGGGGACGGGCTCGATGAGCCGGCGGACGCGCACCTCGATGCTGCCACCCCGGTAGAACGCGCTGGCGAGCTGCGGCGTCGACGGCGTGGCCAGGCGCGCGGCCTGGATGAGCGCGCGTGCCAGGTGCAGGCGCGTCGCGGGGTGAACGGCTGTGGCGCTGTCGTCGGCGGCTTCTTCGGCGGCGGCCGCCCAGTCGCGCTCGAGGCGCGGCCTGACGATCACGTCGGGACAGGCGCGCAGCAACAGCCGTTTGACGTTGTCCCGCGCCGCGACGTGCGCGCACTCGTGCGCGACCATCGCAGCGATTTCGTCGGCCGGGAACTCGCGCAGTACGCGCTCGGCGATGAAAAGGCGGGGACGAACGAGGCCGGCGACCGCCACGAGTGGAAACGCCTCGTCAATCGCGTAGCAGGGTACGTCGGTCGCCAGGCCTTCGACGAGCCGTCCGTTCCGCTGCCAGCCGCGAACGACTGCCGTCGTCGCGCGCCACGCGGAGCTGGCCAGCCAGATCGCCCGGCACAACAGCGCACCGCCGACCAGGGCCAATAGGCCGAGCGTGCGATTGATCGGCTCGATCGTGTCACGCTCTTCGAACCACAGGAAAATCGGCAGCACGACGGCGAACGCCGCAACCGTTGCGGCCGCGAGCGGAAAGATCTGAATCGCGAACAGCAGCCGTCCGCGCGAGGCGGCGGCCGCCCGTGCCAGCCGGCGGTCGAGGAGCATCGCGGCGGCGCGCGCCAGGATACCGCCCGCCAGTGTGAACAGGGCGAAGGCCGAGAGCGCGCTGACGCCGGCGAGCCGCCAGTAATTCACCGGTCCTCCTCGGGCGGCGCGTCCTGTTGTCGACGCTTCTCGCGGACGAGCCGTTCGAGTTCATCGAGCAGCCGATCGTCGTGGCGGCTGACCTCGTCGACGAAGTAGGAAAGGATTGGCTGGGCCCGGCCGCCCCGAAGCAGCGGCTCCAGCGTGTGCGCCACCAGCCCCGACTCCATCGCGTCGCGCGACGCCACCGGCGCGTAGAGGAAGGCCCGCCCGTCCTTGCGCCTCGTCAGCACCCCCTTGCGGTGCAGCCGTTCCATCGTCGTCATGACGGTCGTGTAGGCGGCGGTCGGAAACGCCTCTAGCACATCGCGCACCGCCGCTTCCCTCCCGAGCGCCCACAGCGCGTCGAGCACCCGCAGCTCGAGCGAGCCGAACTGACTGGCCAGCCCTGGCCGATTCCGCCGAAACATGAGGGAAGTGTACCACCCTGTGGATTTCTGAGTTCCGCACGGGGAGTGGGAACGGACGACTTGTGGCCACGACGACCTGCCTTGGGCGAAGGGGGTCGTTGATGCGGTTTCCGCCAACTCGACTCTTTCCCTCAAAAATCTCCGCAATACACACAAGCTCAGTCAGGCGACGTCGCGGTCCTGAGGACACGACCGCCGCCCGATCGCCAGGGCCGCGCGCGCGGATCGAATGGGGATACAGTGGGACACATCTCGTACACCGGACATGAACTCGCTGATGGTCCGACCTCGCTGTTCCACGCCGCCGTCATCGAGAAGGGACCGCCCTGATCCGGGGCGTGCGGTGCGCGGTGCCTGTGCTGCGGCGGCGCTTCTCGTCCTGGCATTGGCCGGCTGCGATTCCTCCGGCACGGCTCCCATCCAACAGCGCGCCGCGCCGCCAGCCAGCACGGCGTCGGCACCAGCGGCGGCCGAGCGCCGGACGGTGCCGTCGCCGACCAGCCACGATCTGTCAGCCGACGAGGCGATGGGCGGTCACACCCTCGAGCGCCACGTCGGGCGGAGCGATGCCGACCTGATCGAGCGTCTCCGCCGCGAGCCGCAGATCTCGAGCGCATCCACATACACCGATCGCGCCGCGGCCGAAACAGTCGTCGGCGCGGCGCTCGCCGCCGAGACCCCGTCGTTGGCCGCCTGGCGCGAGCGCCGCGGCCGGCGGCCGAACTTCGTGCTGCGCTATCGCGCCGATCGCGTCATTGGCCGATCGATGGGGCGCGGCCGGACGACCGCCGTCGCCTGCGATCGCGCTCTGGTCGTTCTGCGCTGGGACGAGCGGCGGGCGCGCGCCTACGTATTGACGTCGTATCCGGAGGCGAGCCGATGACGCGCGCGGCGACGGCGGAATTCCCTGAACTGACGCGAGTCTTCAGCGGCTACCTGCACGAGGATTTTGCCGCCGAGTACGGCAGTCCCGACGCCGCGCTGCAGGCCTTCCGCGAAGACGCCTCGCCCGACGAGTGGCGGCGGTTCCAGCGCGAGGCGGCGCGGTTCGTGCGATGGGCCGAAGCCGGCCGTTTCAGCGACGTCGGCGCGCTCGCTCAACAGATGGGCAGCCGCTGGTCGCCCCCGTCACACGACGCGCTCATCGCCCTGGTGAGCACCGCCGCCGGCGTGAAACGCCGCTGAGCCGTTCCGCGACGCGGCTGGCGGCGACGATCGCGACCTCGTCCTCCGGCTGAGAGCGACGGAACCGCCGCCGCTCAGGCACCGGCTCGCCAGCCCTATAATCGCGTCGACGTGTACCCTCCCGGACCTCGCGGCTATCCGTTCATTGGAGTACTGCCGCACCTGCGCTCGAATCCGATTCGCACCTTTCTCGACGCGGCCGATCGATACGGCGACATCGTTCACATGAAGGTCGGGCCTTACCATGGCTACATGGTGTTGGATCCGGCAGACATCAGGCACGTCCTCCAGGACAACGCCCGCAACTACCACAAGAGTCCGATCTACGAAAGGCTCCGCCAAGGCGTCGGCAACGGGCTGCTGACGAGCGAAGACGCCGTGTGGCTGCGCCAGCGCCGCCTCGCCCAGCCCGCCTTCCACCGCCAGCGACTGATGGCGATGGCCGACGCGATGGTCGACTGTACCGAACAGATGCTCGAGCGGTGGGACCGCCTCGCCGCGCAGGGCGCGACTGTCGACATCGTCGAAGAGATGACCGGCCTCACACAAGCCATCATCGTGCGGACGCTGTTCAGCACCGGCCTCGGCGGGGCTGCGGACATCGTCAACCGGACGTGGCCGATCATCAACCGGCGGATCGGCGAGACGCTCTGGGCGACGAAGCTGGAAATGGCGTTACCACTTCCGGCGAATCGCCGCTCCCGACGCGCACTCGCCGAACTGGAAACAGTCGTCTACGGCATCATCGCCGACCGCCGCCGGACCGGCCGCGACGAGCCGGATCTGTTGTCGATGCTCCTGTCGGCGCGCGACGAAGAAACGGGCGCGGCGATGACCGACCGGCAGCTCCGCGACGAGGTCATGACGATGCTGCTGGCCGGCCACGAGACGACGTCGCTGGCGCTGTCGTGGACCTACTATCTGCTGGCGCAGCATCCCGACACCGCACGCGGCATCGCCGACGAGGTGGACCAGGTCGTCGGCAGCGGCCGGCCGAGTTTCGCACACCTCGATCGGCTGATCGTGACGCGCCGCGCCATCGAGGAATCGCTGCGGCTCTATCCGCCGTCGTGGGGCTTCTCGCGGCAGGCGACGGGCGACGATGAGATCGGCGGCTACCGGATCGCGAAAGGCTCGCTCGTATTCCTGATTCCGTACGTGGTGCATCGCCGGCCGCGGCTCTGGCCGGATCCGGAGCGCTTCGATCCAGATCGATTCGCGCCAGAGCAGGAATCGACGCGGCCGCGATTCGCCTACATCCCGTTCGGCGGTGGTCCGCGCGGCTGCATCGGCAGCCAGTTCGCGATAGTCGAGGCGCAGCTGATTGTCGCGGCCGTCGCGCGGCGGTTTCGCGTGGCGCTGCTGCCGGGTCAAGACATCCGCCCCGAGCCGCTCATCACCCTGCGGCCGTCCCCGGCTGTCTACGCTCGACTCGAGCTGCGCGCACCTGGCGAAGACGTCGCGAGGGGGTAACCGCAGACCCGCGCTACGTCGCCCGGTAAGCGGCTTTCCCTGCCCGCGGAGACCCCAGCTCCCAGGGAGTTGAGCTGTCGGGAGCTGTCAGCGTAGTCTCCCTGTGTGCGGTCTCCCATGCTGGCCACGCTCGCAGAAGCACCACTCCAGAGCCGGCTGCTCGTTTATGAACCGAAGTACGACGGCATCCGCGCGCTCGTCGAAATCGACCCGGGCAAGAGGGGCCAGCCAGCGGGGGTACGGCTGTGGTCGCGTAACGGCAACGAGAAGACGGCGCAGTTTCCCGAGGTGACGCAGGCGCTCTCGGCCGCCGCGCGCGCGGTCAAGCAGCCGCTGGTGCTCGACGGCGAGATCGTCGCGCTCGACGAGCGCGGCCAGCCGGCCGGCTTTCAGCGGCTGCAGGGCCGCATGCATCTGCTCGGCGCGCGCGACGTGGAACGCGCGGAGCGGGCGCAACCAGCCGCGTTCATCGCCTTCGACATCCTCGCCGACGGCAAACAGGATTTGACGAGCCGTCCGCTCAGCGAGAGACGAGCGCACCTCGAGAAACTGTTCGCGACGTTGACGGCCAAGGCCCCCGACGCCGCCGCGCCGATCGTCCGGATCAGCGAACAGGTCGCAGGCGACGGACGCCAGCTGTACGCGCGGGCGCAGCAAGAAGGATGGGAGGGACTGATCGCCAAGGAGGCGGCCTCGACCTACCAGCCGGGACGCCGCTCACCGGCGTGGCGCAAGATCAAACTGCTGCACGAGGAGGAATTCGTCGTCGGCGGCTGGACCGAACCCCGCGAGACGCGACAGCACTTCGGCGCACTGCTGCTCGGCGTCTACGAAGGCGACGAGCTCGTCTACGCCGGCCATACCGGCACCGGCTTCGATCAGAAAGAGCTGACGAAGCTCTCGCGGCTGCTGAAGGCGCGCGCGACGAAGACATCGCCTTTTTCAGCGCCGATCAAGACCAACGAACCCGCGCACTGGGTGCGCCCGGAGCTCGTCGCGCAGATCCGGTTCACGGAGTGGACGGCGGACCACAGGCTGCGCCATCCCGTGTATCTGGGGCTCCGCGACGACAAGGCGGCCCAGGACGTGCGCCGAGGCGCCGACCGGGCCGCCGTCACGCGACAGCCGCGATCCGTTTCGGCGGCTCCGCATCGAACAACCCTGGAACTACAGGCAATCCTCGAACAGCTCACCAGCCTGGAAGCGGCGAAGAAAGACGGTCTCGTCACGCTGCCTGGCGGCGAGTCGGTGAAGGTGACGAATCTCGCAAAGTTGTTCTGGCCCGCTCGCGCCGACGCTGCGGCTGGACGCGGGCTCGCCCCTGGAATCACGAAAGGGGAACTGCTCCGCTATTACGTCGAGGTCGCGCCATTCATCCTGCCATGCGTCGCGGAGCGTCCGCTGGTGATGAAGCGGTTCCCGAACGGCGTCGCCGGCGAGGCGTTCTACCAGCACAAGGTGAGCGAGCGCGGCGCGCGGCAGTTTGTCGGCGGCACGCTGAAGACGCTGCTCGAGATGACCCAGCTCGCTGCCATCTCTCAGGATCCGTGGTTCTCGCGCGTCAGCTCGCCGCACGACGCCGACTATACGGCGATCGATCTCGATCCCGGCCCTGGCGCCAGCTTCGAGACTGTCCTGGACATCGCGCGCTGGGTCCGCGACGAGCTGCGGCGCCTCGGGGTGTCCGGATTCCCGAAAACGTCAGGCTCGCGCGGGCTCCACATCTATCTGCGGCTGCCTCCGGACACTTCCTACGAGTCGGGCATGCTCTTCTGCCAAATCGTCGCCACGCTGGTCGCGACCAGACACCCGAAGCAGGCGACCGTCGAACGTTCGGTGACGAAGCGCCCGAAAGGCACGGTCTACATCGACTACCTGCAGAACATCGAGGGCAAGACGCTGGCAACCGCCTACAGCGCGCGCGCCAGCGAGTTCGCCGGCGTGTCGACGCCACTCACGTGGAAAGAGATCGACGCCGGCTTCGACCCGCGCGCTTTCACGATCCGCACGGCTCTGGCGAGATTTCGTGAAGTCGGCGACCTCTGGGCCGATCTGAGGACGTCGCCTCCCGCAGATCTGCAGGCAGTGCTCGACCAACACTAGGCGGTCGCGGGCCCCCTTGGCCCTCGGGCCGCGACTCGGCGTGCCTTTCAGGAGAAGGGGCCGCCCTCCTCATCCTCGTCTTCTTCGTCGAGGTCCTCGTCGTCTTCGAGCTCCTGACGCTCCTCCTCGGCAATCCCGCGCACCTGATCGTCGTGGCTCATGCGAACGGTTGGGTCGTCGTCTGGCTGGGGCTTATTCCCGCGGTCGGCCATGGAACCTCCTGCCTCCGCCTGAGCAAGCCGAGTGCCGTAAAATCTCTGTCGATGCCGAAGAAGTTCGAGTCGCCAGCACAGCCGGTCGCACAGTTCGGAATCGGCAAGCTCCGCCGCCATCTCTTCGTGTGCGTCGGGCCCGATTGCATCGATCCCGAGACTGGCGATGCCACGTGGCAGTACGTAAAGAAGCGGATGAAAGAGCTCAACATCGCAGGACCCGATGGACCGTGCTACCGCACCAAGTGCAATTGCCTGCGCATCTGCACCGACGGACCGACCGCGGTCGTCTACCCCGAGGGCACGTGGTACCGGTTCGTGACGCCCGAGAACGCCGAGCGCATCATCCAGGAACACCTCATCGGTGGCCGGGTGGTCGAGGACTTGCGCTTCGCCACCAACCCGCTGACCGACGATCCACAGACTGAGAACTGACGAGGGAGGGCTGCGGGCGTAAGGGGAAACCGAGGGGACCGTTAGACCGTCGAGGTGGGCACACCAGAGTGTTGGTGCGGGGCGACGCTTCGATTGGTTACACGACGCCGTTCTCGGGGGTGGCCGCCTGAGCTCCCCGCCATTGTTTCGGGGCTCGCTTCCCAAAAAGCTCCCGCCGTGGCGACGTCATCGCCCTTGACGGCGGGCATCCTCGCCGACGTCAAGCCGCCCACCGGGCTGGAGTTTCATAACGCCTCGTGGCGTCTGAGAGCCCATTGGCAGCAAGTTCTCACCGGAGCTTCTCCGCTACGAACTTGAGCTTGACGTCCAGGACGGAGCTGACAATCGTGAGGACGCCCGTTATCCTAGTTCCGGATTCATTCAGTTCCCCGGTGTGGGTCGCCACCACGACATCTTTCACCATCGGGGGAATGCCCGTCTTCTCCAGCCGAAACAGAACCGTTCGGCCACGCAGTTCCCCGCGTATCTCGTCGCTGCGTTTTTCACATTTGAGGGTCAGTTCGCTCCGCCGCTGACGCATTGCGCACTCGACAGCAGCCCCGCTGATCCCCAACGCGGGATCACGCTCAACCGTGAATGACCACTGACCCGACAGATCCTGGGTCGCAGCCATTGAGCTACAGCCGGCGGAAAGGACAAGGAGCAGACAGAACAGGCGGTGAGTCATCTGCAACTCCGAGAGGAGACAGCGTGGAGTTGCCCGGGGACCCGCAGTTTAGCAGAAAATGGCGCCCCCGCTAGGATCCGGAACCTCTCACGATAAGGCTCGCGAACGAGCGCCGCGAGTGAGCCAGCGGAGCGGGCCGCGAAGCGTGCCCCCGAGCGACGCTGTCGGGGGATCCGAGGGGCGAAGCCTCTCGGATAGAGTTGGTGCGCCCGGCAGGGCTCGAACCCGCAACCTTCGGCTCCGGAGGGCCGCGGCCTACCTGTTACCAGCCTCTTACCGTCCGCTAGGGGCATGCCGCGTTTCTCTGACGCAGCGAAAGTGCGCTGCTGGCGCCGCCGTTCGTTGGCGCGCGCCTTGTAACAAAGGATGCAGCGGCGCGTCCCTTTCTTAACAGCGTGGACGGTGGAGGCATTCGTGGCAAGGTCATCGCGAGGACCGCAGGGACAGAGAGGCAGGAGAGGATTGAAAGGACGAGCAGGGCCAAAAGGCCCCCCCGGGAAACGCGGCGCACAAGGCCCGACAGGCGCGAGTGGGCGAACTGGCCCTGTTGGGCGGAGGGGCAAGATCGGGCGGCCAGGCTCCAAGGGGCCGCGCGGCGTACCTGGCCCCCTCAATGAGGACGGCGTGCTCGACATGATCATGAAGCACTTCGATGACGTGTACGCGCAGCTCAACGTGCAGATGAAGCGAATCGCGCAAATTCAAAACCAACTCGACCTGTTGGCGGCAAAGGTGCGAGCCGAGCTGACGAAGGATTAGGGC
>DASXLB010000056.1 GCA_036496585.1 Vicinamibacterales bacterium | reverse complement strand
GTCCCCGCGGCTGCCGGCGCCCAGGTCTACCCGGACCGCATCGTCGTCAAGACGCGGCACGTCGTCAGCAGCGCCGGCTATCAGCGCCGCGACCGCGGCGACGCGCGCGAGGAGGCGACCGACCGCACGACCAGGACGTTCAAGCTCGGCACGGGCGGCACGCTGACGCTCGGCAACATCGCCGGCGACATCACCGTGACGCGCGGCTCCGGCAGCGATACCGTCGTCGACATCGTCAAGACGGCGCACGGCCGCGACGCCGCCGACGCGCGCGACTTGCTGCAGATCGTCACCGTCGACGCCAGCGAGCGCAACGGCCGGGCCGAAGTGAAGGCGCACTATCCGGGCGGCGACGAGATGAAGAGGAACGGCCGCCGCAATCTCAACGTCAGCATCGCCTACACCGTCACCGCGCCGGCCGGCATCCACCTCGCCGTCGAGACGATCTCGGGCAACGTCAAGATCGCCGACATCAAGGGGGACGTCACCGCCAGCTCGATCAGCGGCGACGTGCGGATCTCAGGTGGCGGCCGGATCGGCAGCGCCAAGTCGATTTCGGGCGCCGTCGAGATCCTCGATGGGCAAGTCGACGGCCCGCTCGAGGCGTCGAGCGTCAGCGGCGACGTGACGGTGCGGCGCCTGTCGGCGCAGCGCGTCGAGGCCGGGTCGGTCAGCGGCAACATTCACCTCGAAGACCTGAAATGCGATCGCGTCGAGGCGCACACGACGAGCGGGACGATCGGGTTCGCCGGGGCGCTGGCGCGCAACGGCCATTACGAGCTGAAAGGCTTCTCGGGCGAGATCCGCGTCGCGCTGTCGGGCGGCACCGGCTTCGACGTCGACGCCAGCTCGTTCTCCGGACAGATCCGCTCCGACGACTACCCCATCACTGCGCGCGGCCGCCTCAGCGGGCGTCATCTCACCGGCACCTGGGGCGACGGCAGCGCCGTGCTCGACTTGAGCACGTTCAGCGGATCGATTGTGATCGCGAAGCGCTGAGCCCTTCGGTTTGGGCCGAAAAGCTCAACTAAATGGCACTGCCCTTGCTATTCCTCCCTTAAGACTGGGTGTCCCGTTATAATCGGCTACAGAGTCGGGCAATCCCAGCCCTGAGGGATTCAGGCTTGGAGGCAGAGATGAAGAAGTTCGTGATTGCAGGCACCCTGGCTGGCGCACTCGCGCTCGGCGGCAACGCCTTCGCGCAGTCGTCCACGCCCGCGGCGAAGCAGCCCGCCGCCGGTGCCATGAGCCAGACGGCGACGAAGCCGGCCACGGCGGAACAGCCAGCCGACAAACCAGCCGCCACCAAGAAGAAGAGTACCGCGAAGGCCGCCGGCGACAATGCGGCGGGATCCCATACGGCGCCCAAGGCCCAGCCGAACACAACCGGCGACGCGACCGCCCCTGGCCCGATGGCGCTCGGCACGGTCCACATCCCCAAGGGCGTCAAGGCCGACGGCAAGGACCTGCCGGCGGGCGTCTATTCGGTCAGATTGACCGGCGATGAAGCGAAACCGGACGCCAAGGGCAGCGACCAGAAGCTCGAGCGCTGGGTCGAGTTCGTCAAGGGCGGCCAGGTGGCCGGCCGCGAAGTCGTCTCGATCGTCCCCGCAACCGAAAAGCAGCTCGTCCAGAAGGACACCCCGCCCCCGGCGGGCGGTTCGAAGGTCGAAGGACTTAAGGGCGGCGACTACGTCCGGGTGTGGATCAACAAGGGTGGGAACTACTATCTAGTGCATCTGACAAAGAGTTAGCAGCCTGCAGTTGGCAGTTGGCAGACTGCAGTCTCGGACTGCAAGCTGCCAACTGCCAATTGCCAACTCCTCAGATCGCCATCACATCGAACTGTTCGTGATGTAAATGGGCGTCGGGCCGGATTGTAACCGGTCTGCCGAGCACCTGCTGCACTTCGCGCAGCACGGCGCTCTCCTCTTCGTGGAGCGCCCGCGCGATGTCGGGATTGACTCTCAACAGCAGACGATGGCCGTTGAGATCGGGCCCGATCTTCCGCACCTCGCCGAGAATCTCGTAGCAGATCGTCGCGGTGGACTTGATCGATCCCGACCCGGAACAGTAGGGGCACGGTTCGGTGAGCTGCCGCTCGAGGCTCTGCTTGACGCGCTTGCGCGTCACGATGACGAGGCCGAAGTCCGAGACCTGCAGCGCCTTCGACGGCGAGCGGTCGCGGCGCAGCTCCTTCTCGACGTCCTGGAAGACCCGCTGGCGGTTCTTCTTCTCCTCCATGTCGATCAGGTCGAGGACGATGATCCCGCCGAGATCGCGCAGCCGGATCTGCCGGACGATCTCCTTCACCGCTTCGAGGTTCGTCTTGACGATCGTGTCCTCGAGGCGGCCGCTCGATTTCTTGCCGACGGAGCGGCCGGTATTGACGTCGATCGCGACGAGCGCTTCGGTCTGGTTGATGACCAGATAGCCGCCTGACTTCAGCCAGACCTTCGGGCGCAGCGCCTTGTCGATCTCCGCCTGGACGCCGTACTCCTCGAAGATCGGGTATTCCTTGGTGTAGAGCTTCACGCGCGGCAGCAGCGACGGCATGATCCGCTCGACGAGCTGCGTCACGCGCCGGTGCTCCGCGTCGTCGTCGAGACGGATGGCCGTGTAGTCGTCGGTGAGCATGTCGCGCAGGAGCTTCGTGACGAGGCTCTGCTCCTGGAACAGCACCGCCGGCGGACGCCGCGATTCCATCTTCTGGCGCACCTGCGTCCAGATCTCGTGGAAGTACGACAGGTCGCTGATGATGTCCGCCTCGGAGCGGCCGCCCGCGGCGGTGCGGATGATCACGCCGCCGGTGAAGCCGTGCGTCTCGCGGAACTGCTTGACGATGCCGCGCAGGCGCGTGCGCTCTTCGCGCGACTCGATCTTGCGCGAGACGCCGACGTGATCGACCGTCGGCATGAAGACGAGAAACCGCCCCGGCATCGTGACGTGCGAGGTCAGCCGCGCGCCTTTCGTGCCGAGCGGCTCCTTGACGACCTGGACGAGGATCTCCTGGCCTTCCTTCAGGAGGTCTTCGATCTTCGCCTGCGGCTGGTCCCGGTCGCGATCGCGGCCAGCGCGCCGTTCGGGCGGCTTCGCCGCGGCTCCTGGCGCCGCCTCCGTCCCTTCAACGCCGTCTGCGCTTCTGTCTTCGGGCTTCTGCCGTCGGTCTTCCGCCTTCTGACTCCTGTCGTCCTCGTCGTCATCGTCGCCGGCGAGCTTCTCGAACTCCTCCAGCGTGTCGATCACTTCAGAGACGTACAGGAACGCGTCGCGCTCGAGTCCGATGTCGATGAACGACGACTGCATGCCCGGGAGGACCTTGGACACGCGCCCCTTGTAGATGTTGCCGACCACTCCGCGCTGATGCTCGCGCTCGATGAAGATCTCGACGACCTGGTCGTCCTCGAGAATCGCGACGCGCGTGTCGTGCGCACCCGAGGAGATGATCATCTCCTTGTTCATTGCCGAAACTCCTGCCGCGGACCGGCGTGGACCGCACGGTACGGACGCACACGTTGATCCGTGCCTCTCCGCGGCTCAATTCGTGAAACGTCTCATCCGCACGTTGAGGACGAGACCGAAACCCGCGAGCGATGCGATCAGGGACGATCCGCCGTAGCTCATGAGCGGCAGCGTAATGCCCTTCACCGGCGCGAGGCCGGCCGACATCGTCACGTTGTAGATCACCTGGAATGCAAACCCCGAAATGATGCCTCCCACCAGATACGAGCCGAGGCGGTCCTTGGCCAGGCGCGCCGCCTCGAGGGATCGAAGGATGACGAACAGATAGAGCCCGAGCGCGCCGAGCACGCCCACGAAGCCCTGCTCCTCCGCCAGAACCGAGAAGATGAAGTCGTTGTGCGCGACCGGCAGGTACTTGAGCTGTCCCTGCGTTCCCTTGCGGAAACCCTTGCCGGTCAGGCCGCCCGAGCCCACGGTGATGCGCGCCTGGATGGTCTGGTATCCGGCGCCGCGGGGATCCTGCTCGGGGTCGAGGAACGTCTGGATGCGCTGCCGCTGATAATCCTTGAGGGCGAACTTGTAGCCGAAGAGACCGAGCGGAAGGCAGGCGATGGCGATGATGCCGAGCAGCCGGAGCCGCAGGCCGGCCAGGAAGGCGACGCCGACGAAGACCGGCAGCAGCGTCACCGCCGTGCCGAGATCCGGCTGCTTGGCGATGAGCAGCAGCGGCACGAGACAGAGGACGCCGCCGATGATCAGGTCACCGGGATTCTTGGCGCCGCGGCGGTTCTCGCCGAAGTACATCGCCAGCACGAGCGCCACGGCGATCCGGCCGAACTCGGAGGGCTGCAGGTGGAACGGCCCGATTGGAATCCAGCGCTGCGCCCCCATCTGCGTCTGCCCCTTGAAGAGCACGAACACCAGCAGCAGGAGCAGCAGGCCGAAGATGAGCAGCGAGTACTCGGCCAGCAACCGGTAGTCGATCGCGAGGAACACCAGCAGCGCCACCAGCCCGATGACCAGCGCGTAGACCTGCGGCATTACTTCCTTGCCCATGTGGTCGCCGGTCGGCGCGATTACGTAAGTGGTGCTGTAGATCATTGCCACGCCAAAGACGGCGAGCAGCAGCACAGCGCCGAGCAGCAGCCAGTCGACGTGGAAATAGAGACGGCGTTCGAACATGGCCTAGTGCCCGCCTCCGGACCCGACCGGGCCGCCCTTGGCGTAGGGATCCGAATAATCGAGATGCAGATCCTCGTGGGTCGGAGGCGGCGGCAGCGGTTTGGCGTCGAGCTTGGCAAAGTAGGTCGCCAGGATGTGGTGCGCGACGCGTGCCGCGTTGCCGCCATGGATGCCGTGCTCGAGGAAGACGACGCCGGCAATCGTCGGATTGTCGCGCGGCGCGAAGAAGACGAACCAGCCGTTGTCGCGCAGGTCGCCGCCTTTGCCGGCGCGCTGCGCCGCGACCCGCCCCTGGTTCGAGATCACCTGCGCGCTACCGGTCTTGCCGGACACATCGTGTCCCTGGATCCGCGCCGTGCCGCCCGTGCCCGCGGCGTTGACGACCATCCACAGTCCGTCGCGGATCGCCTGCAGCTTGTCGGGATCGATCGTCACCCGTGACTGCGGCGCTGGCGGGTCGATCGGCTTCCAGCCGACGCCGTCGCTCACCGCTTTCAGCAGATGCGGCGTCACCCGCGTGCCGCCGTTGGCCAGCGTCGCCATATAGACCGCCATCGACACCGGAGTCACCGACACCTGGCCTTGTCCGATCCCGACCGAGATCGTCTCGCCGGCGTACCATTTTTCGTGCTTCGTCTCCAGCTTCCACTTGCTCGACGGCACCAGGCCGGTCAGTTCGTTGGGCAGGTCGATGTTGGACTTGACTCCGAGGCCAAGCAGCGTCGCCCACTTGTTGATCTTGTCAATGCCGAGCATGTTCGCCACCGTGTAGAAATACACGTCACACGACTGCTCGATTGCGTGGCGCAGATCGATCGTGCCGTGGCCGCCTTTTTTCTTCGCCCAGCACGCGAACGGCCGTCCATAGAAGGTCGCGCTCCCTGCGCAGTGCACCTTGAAGTCGGGGGTGATGATGCCTTCTTCCAGTCCGGCAAGCGCCACCGCCATCTTGAACGTCGAACCCGGTGAATACCGTCCCTGCAACGCGCGGTTCTGCAGCGGCTTCAAGGCGTCCGCGTTGAGCGCATTCCATGCGGCAGGCTTGATCCCGGCCGCAAATGCATTGGGGTCGTAAGCCGGACGGCTGGTGAACGCCAGTACCTCGCCGTTACTCGGATCGAGGACAACCGCTGCGCCGTTGAAACCTGCCGCGGTAAAGCCGTCCTCCGTCGCCTTCTGCAGGTCCTCGTCGATCGTCAACTGCAGCGGCCGGCCGGTCGTCGGCAACTGCATGTCGAGCTGTTTGATCTCGCGGCCGACGCTGTTGACGACGACCGTCTTGGCGCCGTCGCTCCCCATCAGCATCTTGTTGTAGGCGAGTTCGACGCCGGCCTGCCCGACAATGGTGCCCGGTTCGACGCCGTCGTAGTCGGGGCGCTGCAGTTGCGCGATCGTGACTTCACCGACATACCCGAAGAGATGCGCCGCCATCTCCTGCGCCGGGTAGCGCCGCGCCGGCACTTCCTCGACGATGATCCCGGGCAGCTCGAGGCGCCTCGCCCACGCCGCGATGTACTGCTCCTGGGTGGCGTTTTCAATCAGGACGATCGGGCGGTAGGACGGTTCGCGACGGCGGCGGTTGACCGTGTCGCGCAGCTGCGCTTCGTCGGCGCCGGTCGCGGCGGCCAGCACGTGCAGCACGTCGCCGACGCTCTTGGTCTGCTCGCGGACGATCGCGATGTTGAGCGTGTCCTGGTTTTCGACCAGCACCTTGCCGTTGCGGTCGAGCAGCACGCCGCGCGGCGCCGGCAGCGGCAGCCGCCGCAGCTGATTGTTCTCGGCCATCTCGCGGAATTTCTCGTGCTGCGCGATCTGGAAGATCCAGAATCCCACCGCGAGCACCACGAAGATTGCCGCCACCAAGTACTGTACCACCGAGAGCCGCACCGTCAGACTGCGGCGATCATCCGGGATCAAATTCGTGCTCATGCCTTGTCCCTGCCCGACTGCGCTTTCGCTAGAACCGCCGCTTGGCGAGCGAGGCCCGCCGCATCTGTCTCCGCTGGATCGCCCCTGGCCCCTGCTCGACGAGGAGAAACGCCGCCACACCGACGAGGCTGTTGGCGAGCGCCTGCACGAGGAGCGCCGAGCCCTTCAGCGCGAACGGGCGGCCGACCGCGATGGCCTGCAGCCCCCGGAACACCACCTCGTGCACGAAGGTCGCGGCGGCGAACATCACCAGCCGCGGCACCGTCGACGACAGGTTGAACTGCGCGCTCAACACGCCGACGACGAACCCGATCAACGTCTTGGTCAGCCCGCCGATGCCGACGATGCCACCGCCGAGCGCGTCCTGGACGATGCCGCCCACCGTGCCCGCCAGGACACCGGTCAGTGCGCCATACAGGAGCGCCACGTAGACGACCGCGACCAGCACCAGGTTCACCGCGACCGTCGCGCCGACGAACAGCCCGGCGAGCACCGACTGCACCAGCAGCGCCGCCGCCAGCGCGAGGACCACGACGACCGCCTTCACTTCACGTCCTCGTCGCGGGTCGCCGCCCTCGGCGGGACGAGCACGACGAGCACCTCCCCCAGGCCAGAAAAATCGACGGCCGGCCGCACCAGGATCGCCTGGTAGAGGCCGCCGCTGCGGCTGCTGGCCGACTCCACCCGGCCGATCGGATAGCCCTTCGGATAGATGCCGTCGACGCCCGAGGCCACCACGACGTCGCCCGGCTTCACGTCGTTGAGATTCGACACCAGCTCCATCCGCAGCGGCGGATCGGCTTCGGTTCCGACCACCATGCCGCCGGCGCGCATCCGCTCGGTGACGCCGCCGAGCGCCGCGTTGCGATCGATGATGAGCTGCACGCGCGCCGCGCGCCGCGCCACCGGGCCGAGCACCCGCCCGACGATGCCGGCCGGGGCGATCACCGCCATGTCGGCGACCACCCCGTCGGCGCTGCCGCGGTCGATCGTCACCGACTGGGTCACCGGATCGGGGTTGCCGGCGATCACTTCTGCCGCCAGCGTCGGAAACCCGGCCTTCGACGTCAGGTCCACGAGCGCGGCCAGCTGCGACGAGCGCGCCGCCATGGCGTGCTCCTGCTGCAACTGCACCTCGAGCGCCGCCAGGCGCCGCTTCAACTCCTCGTTCTCGACGCGCGCCCCGCGCAGCGCGACGTAGCGCACCCAACTCGAGCGGGTGCCGTTGACCACCGACGCCGCCGCATACTGTACCCGCGAGAAGACTTCGAACGTCACTGCCTGCAGCACCCGCGTCCCGGTCCGCGTCTGTACCTGCCACGACACGAGGAGCACCTGCCCGATCATCAGACCGAGGAACACGTAGCCGGTGCGCTTCCGGATGTCTAACATTGGTGCTCGCGGAGCCCCACCCCCGCTCGCGCCGCGCTGGCCGCGCCTGCGGCGCCGTTCACTCCGCCGCCTCGCGCGGGCCGCAGCCGCCCATCTCAGTCAATCGAGATCTTGCGCAGCAGGTTGAAGTCGGAGAGCATCCGTCCCGCTCCCAGCACCACCGAGGACAGCGGATCCTCGGCCATCGCCAGCGGCAGTCCGGTCTCCTCGCGCAGCCGCTTGTCGAGGTTCTTCAGCATCGAGCCGCCGCCGGTCAGCACGATGCCGCGATCGACGATGTCGGCCGACAGCTCCGGCGGCGTCCGCTCCAGCGCCACGCGCACCGCGTCGACGATGACGTTGACCGTCTCGGCCAGCGCCTCGCGAATCTCCTCGTCGGTGATGGTGATCGTCTTGGGAACGCCCTCGATCAGGTGGCGCCCCTTGATCTCCATGGTGATCCGCTCTTCGAGCGGGTAGGCCGAGCCAACCTCTATCTTGATCGCCTCGGCGGTGCGCTCGCCGATCAGCAGGTTGTAGGTTTTCTTGATGTACTGGATGATCGCGTCGTCCATCTCGTTGCCCGCGACCCGCACCGCCTTGCTGTAGACGATGCCGGCGAGCGAGATCACCGCGATGTCGGTGGTGCCGCCGCCGATGTCGACGATCATGTTGCCCGACGGCTCGGTGATCGGCATGCCGGCGCCGATCGCCGCCGCCATCGCCTCTTCCACCAGGTAGACCTCGCTGGCCTTGGCGCGGTAGGCGCTGTCTTTCACCGCCCGCTTCTCGACCTGCGTGATCTCGCTCGGCACGCCGATGACGATGCGCGGACGCACCCAGACGTTGCGGTTGTGCGCCTTCTTGATGAAGTAGGTGAGCATCTTCTCGGTCACCTCGAAGTCGGCGATGACTCCGTCCTTCATCGGCTTGATGGCGACGATGTTGCCGGGCGTGCGCCCGAGCATCTCCTTGGCGTCCTTGCCAACGGCCTCGATCCGGCCGTTGACCTTGTTGATCGCCACGATCGACGGCTCGTTGACGACGATCCCCTTCCCGCGCGCATAGACGCAGGTGTTCGCCGTGCCGAGATCGATCGCGAGATCGCTCGAGAACAGTGAGAACAGTGACCGTAAACTCAAATCCGTTCCTCGCTTCCGCTGCCCGCGATGTAGATGCCGTTCTTACCGTGTTCCTTGACGTAGTACATCGCCTGGTCGGCCGCCTGGATCAGGCCCTCGGCCGACGCCGCGACGTCGGGCAGCGTCGCGACGCCGACCGACACGGTCAAATGAATGTCCAGGCCGTCCACCTGGAGAAATCCGTGCGCGTTCACCTTCTCGCGGATGCGCTCGCCAACCGCCGCGGCCCCTTCGCTGCCGGTGTCGGGGAGAATCAACGAGAACTCGTCGCCGCCGAAACGCGCCACCACGTCGGTCTCGCGCGCGCTCTGGCGGATCACGCCCGCCGCTTCGACCAGCGCGCGGCTGCCCGACAGATGGCCGTGCGTGTCGTTGATGCTCTTGAAGCCGTCGAGGTCGATGAAGAGCAGCGAGAGTGGCCGGCCGCTGCGCGAAGCCCGCTTGGTCTCGCGCCTCAGAACCTGCGAGAGGTATCGAGAATTGTAGAGCTGGGTCAGGTCGTCGGTGACCGACAGCGCCTCAGCGCGCTGCACCCGCATCGCGTTCTCGAGGGCGATGCCGCAGGGCTCGAGCACCCGACGCATCGCGGCCAGCGTCGTCGGCGCCAGGGCCGGCTCGCGCGCGGCGGTGGTCTTGTCGACCCCGACGACCGCCGCGACCACCCGGCCGCGGCACTCAAGCGGGAACGCCAGCGCCGCCGCCTCCGGCCCGCCGCCGAACCGGCGGTCGGCCGACACGTCTCCGGTGCCGCACACCTCGCCGTGCTTCACCACCCAGTGGCCGATCGCCGCGGCTGAAGCCTCGAGTCCGCTCGGCACGCCGCGCGAACCGAAACTGCGAATCCCGGTGTTGTCGAGCGCGTAGACGACCCAGGCAGGAATCGGCAGCCACGCCGCGGCAAACGCCAGAATGGCGTCGGCCACACGCTCGGGGTCGAGTGTCGCGTTGACCGCGCGAGTCACGTCCGTGAGAACGTCGATGCGCGAGAGTCGGCTACGCAACGCGCTCTGCAGCGGCCGCAGCCGGCTGGCAAGGTCCAGCCGCGCAGGAGGCGGCGAGCGGCGGCTGGTCGGCACACGAGTGCCCGGTCGTCGGCGTAGGCGAGGCTGCGGAATGCCGGATCCCTCTAAGTCGTTCTATCCGTATGCAAATATAGCACGGCGGGAGCCCAGGCGGACGTGCCGATCGGAGTTGCCGCTCGGAGTTGTGATGGGGTCTGTCACGAGTACGCTCGGCGAGGCGGCATCCCTTATGGCGGCAACGCACTCTGCGATATGATGAGCGACTACCATGACCATGCTCGACCGGATGCGGCGGCATCGCGGCTGGCTCAAATGGAGCCTGGCGATCGTCGTCGTCTCTTTCGTTCTGCTCTACATTCCAAGCTTCCTGGGCGATTCGACGCAGGGGGCGGCGGGCAACTCCGTCGTCGCGAGCGTCGACGGCCGCGAAATCACCGCGACCCAGTTCCGGCGCGTCTACCAGCAGCAGATGCAGCAGTACCGCCAGTCGTACGGCGCGAACGTCGACGAGCGGCTGCTCAAGCAGCTCGGCATCGACCAGCGGATCGTGCAGCAGATGATCCAGGAAGAGGCGTCGCTGGCGGAGGCCGGCCGGCTTGGCATCGCCGCGAGCGATGCGGAGGTGCGCGAGCGCATCCTCTCGCTGCCGGCCTTCCAGGAGAACGGCCAGTTCATTGGCGACACGCGCTACCGCCAGCTGCTCGGGATGCAGAACCCGCCGATGCGTCCGAGCGACTTCGAAGACGAGGTGCGCCGCAGCATCGTCGCCGAGAAGCTCCAGGCGGCGGTCACGGGCTGGATCGCGGTTGGTGACAAAGACGTGGAGACCGAGTTCCGCAAGCGGAACGAGAAGGTCAAGCTCGCGGTCGTCAACTTCCCGGCCGACAAGTTTCGCGACGGCCTGAGCGTCGGCGACGACGAGATCGCCAAGTTCTTCGAGGATCACAAGGAGCAGTACCGGGTCGGCGACAAGCGCAAGATCCGCTACGTCACGATCGACCAGGAGGCGCTCCGCGCCAAAGCGACCGTCACCGGCCAGCAGATCGAGCGCGCCTACAACGAGAACATCCAGCAGTACTCGACGCCCGAGCAGGTGCGCGCCAGCCACATTCTGATCAAGAGCAACGGCACGGCCGAGGAAGACACGGCCGCGAAGAAGAAGGCCGAGGACCTGCTCGCGCAAGTCAAGAAGGGCGCCGACTTCGCCGAGCTGGCCAGGAAGAACTCGCAGGACGAATCGAGCGCGGTCAAGGGCGGCGACCTCGACTTCTTCCCACGCGGCCAGATGGTCGCCGAGTTCGACAAGGTGGCGTTCGAGCTGCAGCCCGGCCAGGTCAGCGATCTGGTGAAGTCGCAGTTCGGGTACCACATCATCAAGGTGACCGACAAGCGCGCGGCCACGACCAAGACCCTGAGCGACGTGCGGACCCAAATCGAGGATCAGCTCAAGTACGAACAGGCGCAGTCGGCAGCCCAGAAGCTCGCCGACGAGGTGGCCGGCGAGATCAAGAAGCCGGCGGACATCGAGAAGGTCGCGCGCGCGCGCAGCCTGCACAACGGCGAGACCGGCTTCTTCCTGCCCGATGAGCCGATCGCCGGCATCGGCGTCTCGCCCGCCGTCAGCCAGGCCGCGTTTTCGATGAAAGAGGGAGAGGTCAGCGAGCCGATTCGCACGCCGCAGGGCTACGTCTTCATCACCGTCACCGGCAAACAGGACGCCTACGTCCCCAAGCTCGAAGAAGTAAAAGCCAAAGTGCGCGACGACGTCCTGAAGCAGAAGGCCATCGACAAGGCGCGCGCCACCGCCGCCACCGTCGACGCGTCGCTGAAGGCCGGTGATTTCGACAAAGCCGCCAAGGCCGCGGGCCTCGAGGTGAAGACCACCGATCTCATCGCGCGCGGCGCGCCGATCGCGGACATCGGCGTGAGCCCGAAGCTCGACCAGGTCGCCTTCGCGCTGCCGGCCGGTTCGGTCAGCGACCCGATCGTCACCGAGAACGGCGCCGCCGTCGTCAAGGTGGTCGAGCGCAAGGACCCGACCCCGCAGGAGATGGCCAAGGATCAGGATGCGGTGCGCAACGAGCTGCTCAACGACCGCAAACAGAAGTTCTTCGCCGCCTACATGACAAAGGCACGGCAGCGGATGACGATCAGGACGAATCCGGCGACGATTGCGCAGATTGTTGGATGATCGGAAATGTGGAAATGTGGGAATGTGGAGAGGTGAAGTGATTTAGCGCTCGCCCATGGGTGCGCGCCTTTTGTTGCCGTCCGACTTTCTGTTTGCCAGGTTCCGCTTCGCCGAGGAGTGCGAGGCGGTGAAAATCGCGGTCAGTTCACCCGCCTCCGCTAACAATTCCTTGTGCATCGTGCCGGCAATCGACGGGTCGGCCTCCGGCAGCAGTTCCAGCCACAACTGCGATTCGTCGGATTCCTCCACGACGAGACCGAGCTTGGCGCAGAACTCCTTGTCGCTGCGCGCGCGACCCACTGCCCGATAGTTCGCCGCGACAGACGTTCCGGCACGCAGGAGCTGCTTGGCGATTTCCCGCACGTCCCAATCGGAACGCAGCCCGTGATTCAGATGGATGATGGCCTTGGCGAAAGACCTTCGTTCGATCGCGAAGCTGCTGCTGATTCATGTCGAACTCCGCAGCACCAAACGTGCCCACCGAATTCAAAAGAGAATCAACGACTCGGACGCCCAGAGCCATCTAGAACGGGACTCATCTACCCGACGCGAGTCTCCCCTTCCCGACATTTACATTTCCACATCTCCACATCTCCACATTTCCACATTTCCACATTTCCACATTCCCACATCTCCACATCTCCACATCTCCCCATCCTCACCGCCCTTCCTCCGGCAGCTCCATCGTCGCAACCAGCCCCGCGCACCCGATCAAGGCGACCGCGAGCACCAGCAGGCCACCGCTATAGCTGCCGGTCGCCTGGCGCAGCGCGCCCATGACCGAGGGGCCGACGAAGCCGCCCAGGTTGCCGACGGCGTTGATCAGGGCGATTCCGCCGGCGGCGGCTGAACCGCCCAGCACGAGCGGCGGGATCGCCCAGAACACGCTCATTACCGAGCGCTGTCCCACCTGCGAGAACGCGAAGCTGAGGACGAGCAGCGACAGATCGTGCGTGAACGCGGCGGCGACGATCAGGCCGATGGCCGCCGTCAGCGCGCACGCGGCGACGTGGCGCTTGCGCTCGCCCGTCCGGTCCGAGTGCCGGCCGATCACGATCATCCCGATCAGCGCGCAGACGAACGGGATCGACGTGATCACCGTCAACCGCCAGCCGCCGGTGCCGGACAGATCGCGCAGGATCTTCGGCAGCCACAGGAACACGCCGTAGGTCACGAGTGTGTTGAGGAAATAGATCACGCAGAGGCGCCACACCTTCGGCGAGGCGAACGCCGCGAAGATCGCGTCGTGGCCCGGACGCATCCGCGCCGCGCGCTCCGCGGCCATCGTCGCGGCGAGCCACTGCCGTCCTGGCGCGTCGAGCCATGCCGCGTCCTCCGGACGGTCGGTCAGGATCCACAGCGCGAGCACGCCGAGCACCACTGCGGGCGCGCCTTCGAGCAGGAAGAGCCACTGCCATCCGGCCAGTCCAGCGCGCTGGTGGAGCGACAGCACCGCTTCCGACACCGGCGCCCCGACGATGATCGCGATCGGCGCCGCCATCATGAACAGCGCGCCGGTCCGCGCGCGGTCGGCGGCAGGAATCCAGTAGGTGAGATACAGCACCATGCCCGGAAAGAAGCCCGCCTCCGCGATCCCCAGCACGACGCGCGCCACGTAGAAAGAGGCCGCGTCGGTCACGAACATCGACGCCATCGACACCAGGCCCCACCCGACCATGATGCGGGCGATCCATCTTCGCGCGCCGACCCGATCGAGCAGCAGGTTGCTCGGGATCTCGAACAGACAGTAGCCGAGAAAGAACAGCCCGCCGCCAATCCCGTAGGCGGTGTCGCTCAGGTGGAGGTCGCGCTGCAGCGCTGCCGCCGCGAAGCCAATGTTGACGCGATCGATGTAGGCGACGACGTAGCAGAGAAACGCGAACGACACCAGCCGGCGCGTGACAACCGCGATGACGCGCTGCTGGTCGGCGGCGGCGAGCTGCGGTACGGGAAGCATGGCGTTCAGCGGCAGCCAGTGTATCCGCGCCAGGCGCGTTCGCACATTCCCCCATTTCCACATTTCCCCCATCCCCACATTTCCACATTCCCACATCTCCACATTTCCAAATACACTACGCTTCGCATGCGCCCCGATCGCCGCCGCACGCCCCAGGATCTGCTTCCGGCTGTCCAGCGCCTGTTCGATCTGTCGGGATCGAAAATCGACGCGATCGAACGGACCTGGCAGCCGAACGCCGGCGCGCCGGTGTTCACCGTCGAAGGCGTCTATCGCGCCCGCGGCTGGACCGAGTGGACGCAGGGCTTTCAGTTCGGGTCGGCGCTGCTGCAGTTCGAGGCCACCGGCGATCGCGCGTTCCTGGAGCTCGGACGATCGCGGACGCTGGAGCGGATGGCGCCGCATCTCACCCACACCGGCGTCCACGATCACGGTTTCAACAACGTCAGCACCTACGGCACGCTGTGGCGGCTGGCTCGCGCCGGCCGCATCGATGCGTCGCCGTGGGAGATCCATTTCTACGAGCTCGCCCTGAAGGTGAGCGGCGCCGTCCAGGCGAAGCGATGGACGCGCCTCCCCGAGGGCGGGTTCATCCACTCCTTCAACGGCGCCCACTCGCTGTTCGTCGACACCATCCGCTCGCTGCGCGCGCTGGCCCTCGGCCACGCGCTCGGCCAGAGGCTCATGGACGAACAGGACGCGAGCATCAGCCTGCTCGAGCGCCTGGTGCAGCACGCGCGGGCGACGGCGGCGTTCAACGTCTACTTCGGCACCGGACGCGATCGCTTCGACGTGCGCGGGCGGACCGCGCACGAGAGTCTGTTCAACGTCGCGAGCGGCACCTACCGCGGCCCCAGCACGCAGCAGGGCTACTCCCCCTTTTCGACGTGGACGCGCGGTCTCGCGTGGGCCATGCTCGGCTTCGCCGAAGAGCTCGAGTTCCTGGCCGCGCGCGGTGACGACGAACTGGCGCCGCTCGGCGGCCGTCCGGCGATCGAGCGGACGCTGCTCGACGCGGCGCGCGCCACCTGCGATCACTACGTCGAAAGCGCCACCGCCGCCGACGGCATTCCCTATTGGGACGCCGGCGCCCCGGGGCTGGCGGCTATGGCCGGCTGGCGCGATCGCCCCGCGGATCCGTTCAACGCGCACGAACCGGTCGACAGTTCAGCCGCGGCGATCGGCGCCCAGGGACTGCTGCGGCTGTCACGGGTGCTGGCCGCGCGCGGCGAGGACGGCAGCCGATACGAACAGGCCGGGCTGCAGGTACTGGCGACGCTGTTCGGTGACAGCGGCCCGTACCTCAGTCTCGATCGGGCGCACCAGGGACTGCTGCTCCATTCCGTCTATCACTGGCCGAACCGCTGGGACCACGTGCCGCCCGGGTCGCACATTCCGCGCGGCGAGTCGAGCCAGTGGGGCGACTACCACGCGCGAGAGGCGGCGCTGCTCGTCACGCGAATGGCCGAGGACTCGTACATGACGTTTTATGAGTGAACGGCGTACCGCGCTCGTCACCGGCGGGACCCGCGGCATCGGGCTCGGCATCGCGCGGGCGCTGGCCGACGATGGGTGGAACCTGGTACTGTGCGGCACGCGCGCCGAGGCGGACGTCGTCGGCACGCTCGCGGCGCTGCGCGAGGGCGGGGCGCGCGTCACCTACGACGCGGTCGACCTCTCCAGCTCCGACCAGCGATCGCGCTTCGCGCAGGCGATTGCCAGCCGTTACGGCGGCCTCCACGCTATCGTCAACAACGCCGGCCGCGCCCCGCGCGTGCGCGCCGACATCCTCGACGCGTCCGAGGAGAGCTTCGAGGAGCTGATCCGCACCAACCTGCAGGGGCCGTATTTCCTGACGCAGGCGCTGGCGCGCGCGCAGGTGACCCGACGCGGGTCCGATCCGGCGTTCGCCGCCGCGATCGTATTCATCACGTCGGTCTCGGCCGAGCTGGCCTCGACCCACCGCGGCGACTACTGCATCAGCAAGGCGGGACTCTCGATGGCGGCGCGGCTCTTTGCGCTGCGACTGGCCCCGCACGCCATTCCCGTCTACGAAGTCAGGCCCGGCATCATCGACACTGACATGACGGCGGGCGTGCGGGAGGTTTACGATCAGCGAATCGCGGACGGGCTCGTGCCGGAGCGCCGCTGGGGCACGCCGGCCGACGTCGGGCGCCTGGTCGCCGCCCTGCTGCGCGGCGACGCGCCGTACGCCACCGGCAGCGTCATCACCGTCGACGGGGGCCTGTCACTGCCACGCCTGTAACCTGGAGAGACCAGATGATCCTCCCGCTCGTGCTCTCGCTTCTGAGTGTCGCGCCGCCGCAGGCCAAGGACACGCTCACCACGGTTCGTGCCTATGTCTTCACCGACACCACGTCGACCGGCGCGCCATCCGCCGAGGAGCAGGGGCGGGTCGAGGGGGTGCGCGAGCTGAAGGATGCGCTCAGCAAGAAGAAAGGCATCAGCCTCGTCGATCGCAAAGAGGACGCGACGCTGCTCGTCGAAGTGACCGGGCGCGAAGTGCAGGATGAAGGCGGCGGGCCGTTCGGCGGGAAGAAGGTCACCTCGCTCGGCGAGACGATCCTGCGTTTCCGCCTCTCGTCCGGCGGTCAGGAATCCGAGCTCAAGGGTATCGGTCAGGGCTCGCCGGCGCATGCCGCGAAGGACGCCGCCGACCGCATCCTGAAGTGGATCGCACGCCGCGAGCCGGCCAGGAAATGACCGGCCGGTCCCGCGCTCACTTCATCGGCTGCGGCTCGACTTCGTAGTTGATCAGCACGACCAGATCGTCGCTGCCCACCTGCTTCAGGCTGTGCGAGCTGCCAGTCCTGGTGAGGATGGCGGTGCCTGGCGTGACGTCGTAGTCCTTGCCGTCGAGCGTCATCCGTCCCTTCCCGCTCAGCACGTAGTAAATCTCGTCTTCCTTCTGCTCGTGCAGGCCGACCCCCGATCCAGGGTGGAAGGCGCGCTTGCGGAAGACCAGCTTCAGGTTCGGCACCTTCGCGAAGAAGGAGTAGCCGATCGTCATGCCGCCGCCGTTGTGGGTGCCGGGCTCGTCCCTGGCGATGTCGGCATCGCGCTCGATGATGTAGCCGCCGGGCGCGGTGCGCGCGGACGCGAGCGCCTGCAGGCCGGCGCCGGCCAGCATCAGCAGCGCGGCGGCGGCGATTCGCTTCATGGTCATGGCGTCTCGAATCCTCCAGACGTGGCGGACCTGTAGAGGGCCTCGATGAGCGCCACGCTGCGGCGCCCTTCCACCGCGTCGCAGGCGGGCCGGCGGCCGGTCCGGACCGCTTCGATGAAGTCCTCGAACACGCGGCGATGCGGCGTGGCGTCGGCGACCGTCGCCGGACGCGGCGGATCCTCGTAGACGAGCCGTCCCTGGCTGCCGGCGATCTCGATCCGGCGCGCGAACCCCGGCGCCGCGGCGGTCGTGGCTTCGAAGAGCCCGAAGGCGCGGTTCTCGAATTCGATCAGCGCCGCGGCCGTGTCTTCGACCTTGATGTCGTGGAGCCGGGTTGCCGTGCGGGCGCTGACCCGCCGCGCGTCGCCGAGGAGATGCAGCATCAGGTCGAGGGTGTGGATGCCCTGGTTGATGACAGCGCCGCCGCCGTCGAGCCCAGGCGTGCCGCGCCACTTCGACGAGGCGTAGTACTCAGGCGGCCGGTACCAGTGCATCTGTCCCGAAATGAAGAGCGGCGAGCCAATCTCACCCGCATCGAGGCGCTGCTTGAGCGCCACGACCTCGGGCAGCAGGCGTTCCTGGAACATCACGCCGACCCGGCGGCCGGCGCGATCCGCCTCGACGATCACCGCGTCGACGTTCGCGGTGGTGACGTCGAGCGGCTTCTCGACGAGCGCATGCAGGCCGCGGCGGAGCGCGGCGATCGCCTGCCGGGCATGGAGCCCGGATGGACTGCCGATCGCCACCATGTCCATCGGATGCGCGAGGAACGCGTCGAAGTCCTCGTAGGCGACCGCGCCGCACGAGTCGGCCAGCGCTGTCGTCTTCTGCAGGTTGTGTCCGTGGACGGCGACGATCTCGACGCCGTCGATGCCCTGCGCCGCCCTGACGTGCGTCCCCGAGATGCCGCCCGCGCCGATGATCCCGATTCGCACGGTGCGATCTACTTCAGGCGCTTGATCTCGATCGTGCGGTACCACACTTGATCGCCATGGTCCTGGACGAGAATGTGGCCGTTCTGCGGGTGGCCGAAACGCTCGATCCCCTTGAACTTGCTCTTCTCGATCTGGGCCATCAGCGCCGGCGAATCGAGGTCGTACTCGAGCACGTTCTTGCCGTTGAGGAAGTGCGTGACGTGCTTGCCCTTGACGATCACCTCGCTGGTGTTCCACTCGCCGGCCGGTTTCATCGGGCGATCGTGCGCGGGAAACACGTCGTAGAACGCCGCCGTCTGGCGGTGGGGACCGATTTTCGCGTCGGGATGCCGCTCGTCGTCGATCATCTGGTACTCGTGGCCGATCGCATCAGGGCGATCCTCCAGCACGAAGTACTTGACGCCGCTGTTGCCCCCCAGCGAGATCTTCCATTCCCACCGCAGGTCGAACTGGTCGTAGGTCGCGTCGGTGATCAGATCGCGCTGGCCGTGGGTGTCGCCGGCGCCGTTGGATGGCAGCGTCAGCAGACCGTCTTCGACGCGCCACCGCGTTTCCGACGCGTCCGGTTTGTTGTAGCCGCGCCAGCCCTTCAAGTCCTTGCCGTCGAAGAGCGGCGTCCAGCCACCGGCTTGGTCGGCTGCGACGGTCGCGGCGGTGGGATCCTTCCTGGTCTGCGCCGTCGCGACCGTCTGCGTTGCGGCCGCTGCGGCGGCAACAAACGTCATGGTGGCGAGCTTGAATTTGGCAGTCATGTGGGACAGACTTTACCGCTTTCGTCCGGCCGCCCACAAGGAGCTGTCGCCATGCGTCCCCTCTTCGTCCTCCTGGTGTCCGCCGTCGGGCTGGTCCTTCCGCTGGCCGCGGAGCGCAGCACCGCCGGTGTGACCGGCATCCCTGGAGTGAACGTCAAGGTCGACGAGGCGGCGCGGCGTGTCGACGTCACCGTCGACGGCAAACCGTTCACGTCGTACATCTGGCCCGACACCGTCAAGAAGCCGGTCCTCTACCCGATTCGCGACGCGCACGGCACGCTCGTCACGCGCGGCTGGCCCCTGGATCCGCGTCCGGGCGAGCGGGTCGACCATCCGCATCACGTCGGGTTCTGGCTCAACTACGAGAACGTCAACGGCATCGACTTCTGGAACAACTCCGACGCGATCAAGCCCGAAGACGCGCCAAAGATGGGCACCATCCTCCACCGCCGCATCGTCAGCGCGACCTCCGGCGAGCGCGGCGATCTCGTCACGGAGTCGGACTGGGTGCGGCACGACGGCACCACGCTGCTGCACGAGCGCACCGCGTTCGTCTTCCGCGGCGACGCGGCCACCCGCACGATCGATCGCACGACTACGCTGACGGCGCTCGACACGCGAGTCACTTTCGACGACGCGAAGGACGGGATGCTCGGCCTGCGGGTCGCGCGCCAGCTCGAGCTGCCGTCGACGAAGCCGGAAGTCTTCACCGATATGTCGGGCCGCCCGACCGAGGTGCCGAAGCTCGACAACGCCGGCATCACCGGCAACTACACGACGAGCGACGGCAAACAGGGCGACGACGCCTGGGGCACGCGCGGCCGCTGGTGTTTGCTGACCGGCCAGATCGGCAGCGACACGATCACCATCGCCATCCTCGATCACCCGTCGAATCCCGGTTATCCCACCTACTGGCACGCGCGTAACTTCGGACTGTTCTCGGCGAATCCACTCGGCCAGAAGATCTTCAGCAACGGCAAGGAGACGCTGGGCTTCGCGCTCGAACCGAAACAGTCGGTGACCTTCCGTTATCGGGTCCTGATCGTCGACGGGGGCCTCACGCCCGAGCGCGCCGATCGCGAACAGAAGGCGTTTGCACAGACGGGAGCCGCCGCCAACGGGCGCCGATGACCGACCGCGCGGCCGAACACGACGAAAAGCTGGACCGCCTCGTCCGCCTGGCGCGCGACGCGGGCGCGGGCGCCATCCTGCTCGCGGCGCACCACAACATCGCCTGGCTCACCAGCGGACGGCACAACCGCATCGACACGACGCGCGAGACGGGATCGGCGCGGCTGCTGGTGACGGCGGCCGGCGGCCGTCATGTGCTCGCCAACGCGATCGAGATGCCGCGCATGCTCGAGGAGGTGCTGGCCGGCCTCGACTACGCCCCGATCGAGTATCCGTGGGCGGATGACCAGGATCCCCGCCACGCCGTCCGCCTGGCGCAGCGCGTGCTGCCGGGCGGCGCGAGCGTGGCCGCCGACTGGCCGCTGCCCGACACGACGCCGATCGAGCCGATGTTGTCGCGCGCGCGGGCGCGCCTGACCGACGGCGAGGCCGCACGCTACCGCACGCTCGGGCGTGACGCCGGTGTCGCGCTGGGCCGGATCTGCCGCGGCCTCGAGCCGGGCGGCCTCGAGGTCGACATCGCCCGCGCCGTCGCCGACGCGGCGGCCGGCTTCCGGGCCCGCGCCGTGGTGGCGCTCGTCGGCGCCGACGAACGGCTGCGCCGCTACCGGCACCCGGTGCCGACGCAGACGGCGTGGAAGGAGGCGGTCATGCTCGCGCTGTGCGCCGAGCGCGACGGGCTGATCGTCTCGCTCTCGCGGGTCGTCGCCGCCGGGGCGCGGCCCGATCTCGAGACGCGGACACGCACGGCGGCGGGCGTATTCGGGCGGGTGTTGGCCGCGACCCGGCCGGGCGCGACCGGCGCGGCGCTCTACGACACGCTGGCGCGCGCCTACGCCGATGCCGGCTGCGCCGAGGAAATCCTGAAGCATCATCAGGGAGGCGCGATCGGGTATCGCGCCCGCGAATGGATCGCGCATCCCCACTCGCCGGAAGTCGTCGCCGAGCGCCAGGCGTTCGCATGGAATCCGACCGTGACCGGGACGAAAGTCGAGGACACCGCGCTCGTCCTCGGCGATCGCCTCGAGATCATCACCTCGACGCCCGACTGGCCGGCGATCGACATCGAAGGCGGCCTGACGGCGTCGGGCGTATGGAGAATGTGACAGGCGTATGACGGCTCTGACCCTCGACGGTGTGTTCTCCGTTCCGCCGCTGCCTCGACGCGCCGACGCCAGGCGGACGCTCGATCTCGACGCCGCCGAGCAGATCGCGCGCTACATCGAGGCTGGCGGCATCACCCGCTTTCTCTACGGCGGCAACGCGTTTCTCTATCACGCCACGCTCGGCGAGTTCGAGATGCTCTGCGGCTGGCTGGCCTCGTTCGCCGCACCGCGCTGGCCGATCCCGAGCATCGGCCCGTCGTTCGGACACGCGATGGATCAGGCGCGGATTTTGCGCCGCCACCGATTCCCGGCCGTGATGATGCTGCCGTGCGGCGACCCGCGTGACGCGGGCGGTCTCGACGCGGGCTACCGCGACATCGCCGACGCCGCCGGCATGCCGCTCATCCTGTATCTGAAGTCCGACACCGTGTTCGGCAGCGATCGGGACGCCGGCCTCGACGCGATCGGCCGGCTCGTCGCCGACGGCGTCGCCGTCGCGATCAAATACGCCGTCGTCCTCGACGATCCCTCGCGCGATCCGTATCTCGACGGTCTGCTGCGCCGGGTTGATCGGTCGAAGGTCGTCAGCGGCATGGGAGAGCGTCCGGCCGTCGTCCACCTGCGCGACTTCGGGCTCATCGGCATGACGACCGGATCCGGCTGCATCGCGCCGGCGCGCTGCCAGGAATTCTTCGCCGCCGCGCGTGCGGGGGATTGGGCGGCGGCCGAAACGCTGCGCGCGCACTTCATACCGCTCGAGGATCTGCGCGACGCCTGGGGCCCGGCGCGCGTGCTGCATCACGCCACCGAGGCCGCGGGGATCGCCGGGACCGGCCCGATCCCACCCTATGTGTCGGCGCTGAAGGATGCGCAGATCGCGCAAGTCACGCCGGCCGCGCGAACGCTGAGAGACGCATGACCCCGAAGACGTCCCCTGCGGATCTCCGCAGCCACCGCTGGTTCGGCCGCGACGACTTCCGATCCTTCGGTCATCGCTCGCGCATCAAGCAGGCCGGCTTCACCGCCGACGACATCGCCGGCAAGCCGGTGATCGCCATCCTCAACACCTGGAGCGACGCCAATCCCTGCCACGCGCACTTCAAGCTACGCGCCGAGGACGTCAAGCGCGGCATCTGGCAGGCCGGCGGCTTCCCGATGGAAATCCCCGTCCTCACGCTCGGCGAGACATTCATGAAGCCGAGCACGATGCTCTATCGCAATCTCCTGGCGATGGACGCCGAGGAAGCGCTCCGCGCCTACCCCGCCGACGGGGTCGTGCTGCTCGGCGGCTGCGACAAGACGGTGCCGGCGCTGATGATGGGCGCGACCAGCGCGAATCTGCCGGCGATCTTCGTCCCGGCCGGACCGATGCTGCGCGGCACCTGGCGCGGACAGACGCTCGGCTCCGGCAGCGACGCCTGGAAGTACTGGGACGAGAAGCGCGTCGGCGGCATCGACGAATGCGCCTGGCGCGAGATCGAGGACGGCATCGCGCGCTCGTTCGGCACCTGCATGACGATGGGCACCGCCTCGACGATGGCCGCGACGGTGGACGCTCTCGGCATGACGCTGCCCGGCGCCTCGTCGATTCCCGCCGCCGATTCGTCGCATCCGCGCATGGCCTCCGCCGCCGGCCGCCGCATCGTCGAGATGGTATGGGAGGATCTCACGCCGCGCGAGATCATGACGACCGCGGCGTTCGGCAACGCGGTGACGGCCGCCATGGCGCTCGGCGGATCGACCAATGCGATCATTCACCTCATCGCGATGGCGGGGCGCGCCGGCGCGACGCTGGATCTGGATCGCTTCGACGCGCTCTCCCGGCGCACGCCGTTCATCGGCAACATCCGGCCGTCGGGCGCATTCCTGATGGAGGACTTCTTCTATGCCGGAGGCCTGCGCGCCGCCTTGACCCGGCTGCGCGACCTGCTCGACCTCGACTGCCTGACGGTGACGGGGCGCACGCTCGGCGCCGAAATCGCAGGGGCGGTCGTGTGCCAGGACGCCGTCATCCGCACGCGCGACAACCCGGTCGGGCCGGAAGGAGGGGTGGCCGTGCTGCGCGGCAATCTCGCGCCCGACGGCGCCGTCATCAAGCACACCGCCGCCGAGCGGCGGCTGCTGCAACACGCGGGACCGGCGGTCGTGTTTCGCGACTACAACGATCTCGAGCGGCGGCTCGAGGATCCGGACTTGCCGGTCACGGCGGATTCGGTACTGGTGCTGCAGAACGCCGGCCCGCTCGGCGGACCGGGCATGCCGGAATGGGGCATGCTGCCGATCCCGAAGAAGCTGCTGTCGCAGGGGGTGCGCGACATGGTGCGGATCTCCGACGCCAGAATGAGCGGCACGAGCTACGGCGCCTGCGTGCTGCACGTCGCGCCCGAGTCGTTCATCGGCGGTCCGCTCGCGTTCGTCCGCGACGGCGACATCGTCGAGCTCGACGTGCCGGCGCGACGGTTGTCGCTGCGCGTCGACGACGAGGAGATGGCGCGGCGCAGAGCGGCGTGGACGCCGCGCGAGGTCGCCTACCCGCGCGGCTACGGCCACCTCTACGCGCGCCACGTCACGCAGGCAGACAAGGGATGCGACTTCGACTTCCTGCAGGGCACCGCGCCGATCGCCGATCCGGAAATCCACTAAGATAGATCGCAGTCGGACATGTTCGAACTCCAGGGAAAGATGGCCGTGGTGACCGGCGCGGGCTCGGGCATCGGGGCGGCCATCGCGCGGGTCTTCGCGGCCCGCGGCGCGCAGGTGGCGGTGGTCGATCGCGACGAGGCCGCCGCCCGCCAGATCGCCGACGAGATCGCGGCGGCCGGCGGCGCCGGGTCGGCGCATCGCTGCGACGTCTCGCAGCCAGCCGAGGTCGACGCGCTCGCCGCGACGCTTGCCGCGGCCCACGCGCGCATCGACATCCTCGTCAACAACGCCGGCATCGCGCACGTCGGCACCGTCGAGACGACGGCGCCCGACGACATGGACCGGCTGTACCGCGTCAACATCTTCGGCGTCTATCTCTGCGCGCACGCGATCGTGCCGGTCATGCTGCGCCAGGGCGGCGGCGTCATCCTCAACATGTGTTCCGTGGCGGCGCTGGTCGGCATCGTCGATCGCTTCGCCTACTCGATGACCAAAGGAGCGGTGCTGACGATGACCCGCTCGATCGCCGCCGACTACGTGAAGCGCGGCATCCGCTGCAACTGCATCTGCCCGGGCCGCGTCCACACGCCGTTCGTCGACGGCTACCTGGCGAAGAACTATCCGGGCCGCGAGCAGGAGATGATGCAGACGCTGTCGGCCTATCAACCGATCGGGCGCATGGGGCGCCCGGAGGAAATCGCGCAACTTGCGCTCTATCTCTGCTCGGACGAGGCGTCGTTCATCACCGGCGCCGCGTATCCGATCGACGGAGGCGTGACCGCCGTATGAAACTCGCCCGCTATGGCGCACCAGGCCAGGAAAAACCCGCGGTGCTGCTCGACGACCACACCCGCCTCGACGTGTCCGGCTATGTCCGCGACTTCGACGAGGCCTTCTTTGGTGGCGACGGCCTTCGCGGCGTCGCCGACTGGGTCCGGCAGAAGGGAGCCGCAGCGCCGAAAATCGACGCCGCCGCGCGCACCGGCGCCGCGCTGGCGCGGCCCAGCAAGATCGTCTGCATCGGGCTGAACTTCAAGGATCACGCCGCCGAGAGCAAGATGGATCTGCCAAAGGAGCCGATCCTCTTCTTCAAGGCGACCTCGGCGATCGTCGGCCCCAACGACGATCTCGTCATCCCGAAGGGGGCGACGAAAACCGACTGGGAGGTCGAGCTGGCGGTCGTGATCGGGAAGAAGGCGTCCTACGTCGACGAGCCCCACGCGCTCGAACACGTGGCCGGCTACGTGCTGCACAACGACTACTCGGAGCGCGCCTTTCAGCTCGAGCGCGGCGGACAGTGGGTCAAGGGCAAGAGCTGCGACACATTCGCGCCGCTCGGACCCTTCATCACCACGGCCGACGAGGTCGCGGATCCGCAGCAGCTCGGCATGTGGCTGACGGTCAACGGCGTGTCGCGGCAGAAGGGCACGACGGCGAACATGATCTTCGGCGTGCGCGCGCTGGTCAGCTACTGCAGCCAGTTCATGACGCTGCTGCCGGGCGACGTCATCACCACCGGCACCCCGGCTGGCGTCGGGCTCGGTCTGAAGCCGGAGCCGGTCTTCCTCAAGGCCGGCGACGTCGTCGAGCTCGGCATCGACGGCCTCGGCAGGCAGCGGCAGACGGTCACGGCGTTTTCCGGTTAGACACCGATGATTCGTCAGGTACTCGCGATCGATCTCAAGGACGATTCGGTCGTCGAGACCTATTGCGACTACCATCGCCGCGTCTGGCCGGAGGTGCTCGAGAGCATGCGCGCCTCCGGGGTGATCGACATGCAGATCTACCTGCTCGCTACGCGGCTGGTGATGATCGCCGACCTCGAAGACGGCTCCGATCTGCGCAGCGCCTTCGCCACGCGCATGGCCTCGCACCCGCGCGTGGCCGAATGGGAGCAGCTGATGATGTCGCTGCAGCGGCCGGCGCCCGGCGCGGGCGAGCGCGACTGGTGGACCGCGATGGATCTGGTGTTCGAGCATCGCGTGCCCTCGGCGCGTCCCTGAGCGCCGTCATGCGCGACCTCCGACAGGCCTGGCCGCGCCCCGCCCATCCTCGTCCGATCGTCTTCGTCGGCGCAGGCGCCATCGTCCGGACCTCGCATCTGCCGGCCTATGCGCGCCTCGGCTTCCCGGTCGCCGGGTTCTTCGACGTGAATCCGGAGCAGGCGAGAGCGACGGCCACGTCGGTGCCGTCCGCGACGGTCTTCACCTCGATCGAGGCGGCTGCGGCGCATCCCGGGGCGGTGTTCGACCTGGCAGTCCCGGGAGACCAGATCGTCGGCATCCTCGAGCGGCTGCCACAGGGCGCGCCCGTGCTGATCCAGAAGCCGATGGGCGCGGATCTCGCCGGAGCCGATCGCATCCTGGCCTGCTGCCACCAGCGCAGCCTGGTCGCCGCACTCAACTTCCAGCTGCGTTTCGCCCCGGCCATGCTGGCTCTGCACGATCTCGCCGCCGGCGGCGATCTCGGCCGCATCGTCGACGTCGATGTCCGGCTCGTGGTCGAGCAGCCGTGGGGGAACTGGACGTTCATGGCCGGCGCGCCGCGCGTCGAGATCGTCTATCACTCGATCCACTATCTCGACGCCATCCGCTGGCTGATCGGCGAGCCCGCTGGTGTCTACTGCAAAGCGGTCGGTCACCCCGAGATGCCGCAGCTGCGCGACACGCGCAGCTCGATCATCCTCGACTACGGCGACCGGCTGCGGTGCTCACTCGTCCTCAACCACACCCATCGGGCCGAGCCGGCCTTCAAGCGCTCGCAGATCATGGTCGAGGGGACGAACGGGATCGCGCGCGTCACCTGGGGGGTCAACCTGGATTACCCGGCCGGTCCGCCCGACACGATGCAGGTGACGGCCGAGCGCCGCTGGCACGACGTGCCGCTGCGCGGCTCGTGGTTCACCGAGGCGTTCGAGGGTCCGATGTCGAACCTGCAGCGGTTCGTCGCCAAGGAAGACCCTGCACTCGTCTCATCCGTCGACGATGCGATCAAGACGATGGCCGTCGTCGAAGCCTGCTACGACTCCAGCGCCCATGGCGCGACGCCGGTGCCGCACAGAGGACGCCGCGAGTGAGCGCCGCGAACGAGTCCTCCGCCCACGTGATCGATGCGCATCAGCACTTCTGGCGGTATGAACCGTCGCGTTACGGCTGGATCGACGGCTCGATGGCCGCGCTCGCGCACGACTTCCTGCCGGGCGATCTGGAGGACGAGCTGCGCGCCGAGGGGGTCGGCGGCACGATCGCCGTGCAGGCGCGCCAGGACACCGAGGAAACCGGCTGGCTGATCGAACTGGCCAACACCCAGCCGTTCATCAGGGGCGTGGTTGGCTGGATCGACCTGCGCGCGCGCGATATCGAGCGGCAGCTCGAACGGGTCGGCCAGGAGCCGTGTGTGGTCGGTATCCGGCATGTCGTCCAGGCCGAGCCCGAGGGTTTTCTCGACGGCAGCGGGTTCCGCCACGGCATCGCCGCCCTGGCGCGGGTCGGGCTCGTCTACGACATCTTGATCTACGCGCGCCAGCTGCCCGAGGCGACGCGCTTCGCCGCGGCGTTCCCGGCGCAGCGGTTCGTGCTGGACCATCTCGGCAAGCCCGACATCCGGGGCGGCGGATTCGAATCGTGGCGCCGCGACATCCGGGGACTCGCGGCGCTGCCCAACGTGTGGTGCAAGCTCTCGGGGCTGGTCACCGAGGCAGACTGGCGTACGTGGACGCCCGCCGGCCTGCGCCCGTATCTCGACACAGCGCTCGAGGCCTTCGGGCCGTCGCGGCTGATGTTCGGATCCGACTGGCCGGTGTGTACCCTGGGGGCGACCTATCGGCAGACCCTCGCGCTGGTGCGCGAGGCCATCGCGGAATACTCTGACGAGGAACGCGCCCGCATCATGGGGCGGACGGCTGAACACGTCTATCTGAGGATGAACGAGTCATGAGACGAGCCTTCGCATTCGTCGCTCTCGCGGCGCTCGCCGCATGCGGCAGGGGCCAGACGGGATCCGGCGGGTTGACCATCGAAGTCATTCCGAAAGGCACGACGCACGTGTTCTGGCAGAGCATCCGCGCCGGCGCCGAGCAGGCTGGCAAGGAACTCAACGTCGCGATCGTATGGCGCGGCCCGCTCCGCGAAGACGACCGCGACGCGCAGGTGTCGGAGGTCGAGAACGCGGTCAGCCGCGGCGTGTCCGGCATCTGTATCGCGCCGCTCGACGAGTCGGCGCTGGTGCGGCCCATCCAGGAGGCGCAGCAGAGGAAGATCCCCGTGGTTATTTTCGACTCAGGGCTGAAGAGCGACGACTACGTCAGCTTCGTGGCGACCGACAATCTCAATGGCGGACGGATCGGCGGCGAGCGCCTGGCCCAGTCGCTGGGCGGCAAGGGGAAGGTGCTCCTGCTCCGCTACGCCGAAGGCCACGACAGCACAGGCAAGCGCGAGGAAGGCTTCCTCGCGGCGATGAAAGCGAATTCCGGCATCGAGGTGGTCAGCGACAACCAGTACGGCGGGGCTGACGTCGAGGGAGCGTACAAGAAGGCGGAGGCGCTGCTCAGTACCTACAAGAAGGGTGATGGTTCGCTCGCGATCGACGGCATCTTCACGCCGAACGAATCGGTGTCGTTCGCGATGATGCGCGTGCTGCAGGACAACGGCTGGGCCGGTAAGGTAAAGTTCGTCGGCTTCGATGCGTCGCCGAACCTGGTGACGGGGCTGCGCGACGGCGCCATCGACGGCCTGGTCGTCCAGGACCCGGTGCGCATGGGGTACCTCGCCGTGAAGACGATGGTCTCGCACCTCCACGGCCAGCCGGTCGACAAGCGGATCGACACCGGCGCGCACGTCGCCACCCGCGACAACATGGACACGCCCGAGATCAAGTCGCTGCTGGAGCCGGACCTCAAGAAATGATGAGCGAAAAGGCGCACCGAACGTTCGGCATCTGACACCGACACGATGCAGAACGAAACGTCGTTCAACATGCGGGGGGTGCGCAAGGCGTTTGGCGCCACCCAGGCGCTCGACGGCGTCGATCTCTCGGTCGCGTCCGGCGAGATCCTCGGGCTCGTCGGACAGAACGGCGCCGGCAAGAGCACGCTGATGGCCATTCTGGCAGGCGTGCTGCAGCCCGATGCCGGCTCGATGACGATCGACGGGCGCCCGTATGTGCCCAAGAGCCCGATCGAGGCGCGCCGCGCCGGCGTCGCGATGATTCACCAGGAGCTGTCGCTGGCGCCGCATCTGACGGTCATGGAGAACATGCTGCTGGGGGCGGAGCCGGCCCCGACCGGCCGGTGGTCGTGGGTCCCGGGCCTGGTCGACTGGCGGGCGATGCGCGCGCAGGCGAAGGCCGCGCTGGCTCAGCTCGGACACGACGACATCCGGCCCGATGCCGTCGTCGGCGATCTCTCGGTCGCCCACCAGCAGCTCGTCGAAATTGCCCGCGCGCTCGCCGTCGGCTGCCGCGTTCTCGTGCTCGACGAGCCGACCAGCAGCCTGGGACGCGACGACGTCGCGCACCTGTTCGCGCTGCTCCGCCGCCTCAAGGCCGACGGGTATGCCATCGTCTATATTTCCCACTTCATCGAAGAAGTGCAGGCGATCACCGACCGCTATACCGTCCTGCGTGACGGCCGCAACGCCGGCGGCGGCAGCACGCCGGAGTCGACGCCCGCCGCCATCGTGGCGTCGATGGTGGGCGCCGCGGCTGGCGATCTGTTCGCGCGCAGCGATCGGCAGCCAGGCGAGCCGCTGCTCGAGGTGAGCGGTTTCGAGCCCGGCGGCGCCACCTTCACGCTGCGTCGCGGTGAAGTGCTCGGCATCGCTGGCCTGGTCGGCTCCGGCCGCACGCGGTTCCTGCGTGCGCTGTTCGGGCTCGCGCCGGTGAAGAGCGGCCGGGTGCGCATCGGCGCCGGCGGGGGCGGCCGCACCCCGCGCGATCACTGGCGCGCCGGCATGGGACTGCTGAGCGAGGATCGCAAGAACGAAGGGCTGGCGGGCAGCCTGAGCGTGGCCGACAATCTCACGCTGACTTGCCTGCAGCCTTTCGGCCCCGCCGGTGTTGTCGTGCCGCGGCGGCAGCGCCATTCCGCGGCCGCCTGGATCGCCCGTCTGGCGATCAAGTGCGGCGGACCCGACCAGGCGGCCGGCGAGCTGTCGGGAGGCAACCAGCAGAAAGTCGCGCTCGCCCGGCTCCTCCACCACGACGTCGACGTGCTCCTCCTCGACGAGCCGACGCGGGGCATCGACGTGGCGAGCAAGGCCCAGATCTACCGCCTCGTCGACCGGCTGGCGGCGGGTGCCGACGGCGCGCCCGCCAAAGCTGTGCTCGTCGTCAGCAGTTATTTCCCCGAGCTGCTCGGGCTCTGCGACCGGATCGCGGTGATGCAGCGCGGACGACTGCAGGCGCCGCGTGCGGCGGCCGGCCTCAACGAGCACGACCTCCTTCTCGACTCGAGCGGAGGGCCGTCGCGCGCATGACCCGCCGATCGTTCGTTGACCGCGCCGGCACCCTGATCGGGCTCATCGTCGTCGCGACGATCTTCGGGATCCTCGTCGGACGCCAGTTCTACGCCCCTGGAAACCTCGATCTGATGGCCAGGCAGGCGGCGATCGTCTGCGTGTCGGCGATCGGCATGACGATCGTCATCGCCGCCGGCGGCATCGACCTCTCCGTCGGTTCGATCATCGCACTCACCACGGTGGCGATTGCCATTGCGCTGCGTGCCGGCATGGGCCCGCTGGCGGCGGCGGTCGCGGGGGTGGCGGCAGCCGCGGTGTGCGGACTGCTCAACGGCCTGCTGATCACCCGCCTCAACGTGATTCCCTTCATCGTCACGCTCGGGACGATGCTCGTCGTGCGCGGCGCCGCAAAGGGGCTGGCCGACGAACGCCGGATCGAAGCGCCCTTCACCTGGCTGAACGATCTGCTCCGTGCCGAGCGGGGCCCGGCGATGGTCCCGTGGGGCATCTGGGGCGTCTTCGCCACCGCGATTCTGATCGCGGCGCTGCTCCGCTACACACGGTTCGGGCGGCACGTCTTCGCGATCGGCTCGAACGAGCGGATGGCGCGGCTGTGCGGAGTGGCGATTCCACGCACCAAGGTCGTCGTCTACACGCTCTCCGGGCTGCTCACTGGCCTGGCCGGTCTGCTGCAGTTCTCGAAGCTCTCGGTCGGCGACCCCACCGTGGGCGTCGGCGCCGAGCTCGACGTGATCGCCGCCGTCATCATCGGCGGCGGCAGCCTCACCGGCGGACGCGGCTCGGTGGCGGGCACGATCATGGGAGCCGCGATCATGACCATCATCCAGATTGGCTGCTCGCAGAAGGGGCTGGCCAACTGGGTCCAGCAGATCGTGACCGGCGCGATCATCGTCGCCGCGGTGGCGGTCGATCGCGTGCGGTCGGCAAAGGGGCACTAGTAATTTCCCCGGGGCGCTTCGCCCAGCCGGGCCCCCCTACACGCGCTCTCGCGCGCCGCTGCGCCGGCGCGCTCCGTTCGCGTGGCTCACTCGCGGCGCTCGCTCGCCGGCGATTGCAACCGGCATTTATGAGATAGCCTCTAGTCTCATGCGGATTACCGGCTACGAGATCTTCGACCTGCGGTTTCCCACGTCGCTGACCGCCGACGGCACCGACGCCGTCCACAAGGATCCCGACTACTCGGCGGCCTACGTCGTGCTGAAGACCGACACCGCGCTCGAGGGGCACGGCTTCACCTTCACCATCGGCCGCGGCAACGACATCTGCGCCGAAGCGATCCGGGGCTTCATGCCGCTCGTCGTCGGCCAGGACGTGGACGCGGTCTTCGCCGATTCGGCGGCGTTCTGGCGGACGCTCGCCTGCGACTCGCAGCTGCGCTGGCTCGGCCCCGAGAAGGGCGTGATCCACATCTCGATGGCCGCGATCGTCAACGCCATGTGGGACCTGCACGCCAAGCAGGCCGGCAAGCCGCTGTGGAAGCTGCTGGCCGACATGACGCCGCAACAGATCGTCTCGACGATCGACTTTCGCTACATCACTGACGCGCTGACACCCGAGGAAGCGGAAGCCATCCTGGAGCGTCAGCACGCCACCAAGGCCGACCGCGAGCGGATCCTGTTGCGCGACGGGTACCCCGCTTACACGACGTCGGCCGGATGGATGGGCTATTCCGACGACAAGGTGCGCCGCCTCTGCCGGGAGGCGCTCGACGAAGGCTTCACTCACTTCAAGGTCAAGGTCGGCGCCGATCCCGCCGACGACGCGCGGCGCGTCGCGCTGGTACGCGAGGCCATCGGGCCGGACAACAAGCTGATGATCGACGCCAACCAGCGGTGGGACGTCGGTGAGGCCATCGCCTGCGTGACCGCGCTCAAGCACCACGACATCATGTGGATCGAAGAGCCGACCAGTCCCGACGACGTGCTCGGGCACGCGGCGATCGCGCGGGCGGTCGCGCCGATCGGCGTCGCCACTGGCGAGCACTGCGCCAACCGCGTGTTGTTCAAGCAGTTGCTGCAGGCCAACGCCATCTCCTACTGCCAGATCGACAGCTGCCGGCTCGGCGGCGTCAACGAAAATCTCGCTGTCATCCTGATGGCGCTGAAGTTCGGCGTACCGGTATGCCCCCACGCCGGCGGCGTCGGACTCTGCGAGCTGGTGCAGCACCTCTCGATGTGGGATTTCGTCTCCGTGTCAGGCCGGATGGACGATCGCGTGGCCGAGTTCGTCGACCACCTCCACGAGCACTTCGTCGATCCTGTCGTCGTCGAGCGCGGCCGCTATCGTGCGCCGTCGATGCCCGGCTACAGCAGCACGATCAAGCCGGAAACGCGAGTGGCGTACCGTTATCCGGACGGCCCGGTGTGGACCGAGCTTCGATCGTCCCGGGCGCACCAGCGATGAATCACCGATGGAACGCGAGCCCCATGAGAACAGTCCGTCGCCCCGACAGGTCCGACTCGTGAGCTACCCGCGTGTCGCGTCGTTGAAGACAGCGTCGGCCTTTCGCGAGCACCTGCGGCAAATCGGTGCGGCGCTCGAGTTCGACGACGTGCTCGACCCGCCCGGTGCATCGCCAATGGCGAGGCCGTTCGAACTTGACGGCCTGAGCACCGGCAACCGCTTCTGCATCCTGCCGATGGAAGGCTGGGACGGCACCGCCGATGGCCACCCGAGCGACCTGACCCGCCGCCGCTGGCAGCAGTTCGGCAGGAGCGGCGCCAAGCTGATTTGGGGAGGCGAGGCGGTGGCCGTGCAGTTCGACGGCCGCGCGAATCCGCGGCAGCTCCTGATCTCAGAGGCGACCACGCCGGCGCTTGCCGCCCTGCGCGAGACGCTCGTCGCGGCGCACCGCGAGGCGTTCGGCGCCAATGCCGATGCTGATCTCGCAATCGGCCTGCAGCTCACGCATTCCGGCCGCTATTCGCAGCCGTCGGTCAAGGGACGCATGGAGCCGCGCGTCGCCTATGCGCATCCCCTGCTCGACCGCCGCTTTGCAGCCGGCCTGACGACGATGACCGACGACGACATGGATCGCCTCGTCGATCGCTTTGTCGCCGCCGCGAGAGAGGCGCACGATGCCGGTTTCGCTTTCGTCGACATCAAGCACTGCCACGGCTATCTCGGGCACGAGCTGTTGAGCGCGCGCGCGCGTGCAGGGAAATACGGCGGATCGATCGAGAATCGCACGCGCTTCATTCGGAACGTCACGGCAGGAATTCGCGCCACGGTGCCCGGACTGCGGGTAGCGGTGCGCCTCTCCGCGTTCGACATGATCCCGTACCGCAAGGGGGAAAACGGCGTCGGCGAACCGGAACAGGTTCCCGGCGCATACGCGTCGGCGTTCGGGTTCCTGCCCGACGATGGCCACCTGGATGCCGCCCTCGCCGACGCCAGGGAGCTGCTCGGGATCCTCGAAGGCCTTGGCATCCGCTGGATCTGTGTGACGGCGGGCAGCCCGTACTACAACCCGCACATGCAGCGGCCGGCGCTGTTTCCGCCGAGCGACGGCTATCTCCCGCCTGAAGATCCCCTGCGCGGCGTCGCCCGCCAGATCGCTGGAACCGCCAGACTGAAAGAGGCGTTTCCGCACTTGGCGATCGTTGGCTCCGCTTACACCTATCTCCAAGAGTGGCTGCCGCACGTCGCGCAGTACAACGTACGCAACGGCTTGACCGACTTCGTCGGCCTCGGCCGTATGGTGCTGTCGTATCCGCAGATGGCGGCCGACGTGCTCGCCGGCCGGCCGATGTCGCGCAAGTCGATCTGCCGCACGTTCAGCGACTGCACGACCGGCCCGCGCCTCGGCCTCGTGTCGGGCTGCTATCCGCTCGACCCGTTCTATGTCGCGCACCCCGATGCAGCGAAGCTGAAGGCGCAGAAGGGATGACGGCGGAGAGTCGCGATGTCGGAACGCTGATCAGGGATCACTGATCAGCGAGTAGGAATTTCAGGATCGTTGAAGCGGCGGGATTGGAACCCGAATGTGAGAAGCGGGGCCTGCCGATGGGCGGCGCGACTGCGAAGTCGCGTCGGGAGGAGAAGCGTTAGCGCGAAAGCGCCCGCCGCGCCACCCATCGTCAGACCCCGGATAAGGTCAATCTAGCGGTCTTGGCCAAAGGTTGCAACTTCTTTTCAGACGACGAGCGCGCCCAGCCGGCCGTAGCGTTCCCGCTGGAAGGCGATCAGCGCACGATTTTGTCACCACTGAACTCGACCACGACCACAGTGGCCATCGGATCCGGCAACGGTCCGTCGATCGTCAGCGACGTGTGTCCGTTTTCGGACGATACGGTCACCGGAACCTTGTCCATTAGACGATAAGCGCGGGTCACCTTGTTCTGCATCGCCGGCAGCACGAACGGGCCTCGCGGCGCGACAAAAAACGTCAGATACAGCTTTCCTGGCTTCACCGTCGCCCGCCAGTCGGTGTTCGGCAGGAACAACCGCTGTCCGCGTATGTCTTTGGCGTTCCGCGACGTCCACTCCCCGAACTCGTCCCCGAAGGGAGACTGGCTGGTCCCGTAAATCGCCTCTCCGTTGAGTTTCAGCCACCGCCCGACGGTGCGAAGGCTTTCCTGAGGCGGCTCCGGGATCAGTCCGTCGGCCATGGGGCCGACATTGAGCAGATAGTTCCCCCCCTTGCTCACGATATCGATGAGCTTGAAGAGAATCTGGCCGGGCCCCTTCCAGTTGGTGTCGTCGGTGCGGTACCCCCAGGTGTCGTTCGTGGTCGCTGGCGTCTCCCAGGCCTCTGTCGAAGCCTCCGACGGGATCACGTTGTCGCCGGTGGAGCGGTAGTCACCTTCCGAACCCAGGCGGCCGTCAATCAATGTCTTGGGCTGCAGGGTGCGGACGATGTCGGCGAACCGTTGACCGCGCTCGGGCGTCATCATCCTCGGCGTGTCGAACCAGACGAGCGCCACCGGCCCGTAGTTCGTGAGCAGCTCCTTGACCTGCGGCTCCGCCTTGCCGCGCAGGTAGTCGTCGTATTTCTTGAGCTCGGTCTTACCGTCGGGGCCGGTGTCTGGACCGAAGTCCCAGGTGTTGCCGGCGCCTCCCGGCTCGTGCCAGTCCTGCGATTGCGAGTAATAGAACCCGAGCCGCATCCCGCGGCGCGCGCACGCGTCGGCCAGCTGCTTCAGCACGTCCTTGTGATACGGCGTCGCGTCGACGACGTTGTACGGGCTCGCCGCCGACTTGAAGAGCGCAAATCCGTCGTGATGCTTGGAGGTGATGACGATGTACTTCATCCCCGCGTCCTGCGCGAGCTGCACCCAGGCGTCGGGATCGTATTTGATCGGGTTGAACTGCTTCGCGAGCGCCTCGTAGTCGTGCACCGGCACCTTGCACCGGTTCATCAGCCACTCGCCGAGCCCCAGGCAGCGCTGCCCTTTCCACTCGCCTGCGGGAATGGCGTAGAGGCCCCAGTGGATGAACATCCCGTATTTGGCCTCACGGAACCATTCGAGCCGTGTCTCTTTTGCCGGATCCGCGCCGGCGCCCTGCGCGAGACCGTGGGCTGAATCGAGGCGAGCCGCCCCCGTCAGCATCGGTATCAGCAGCAACATCGGCATCAACATCAGCGTCGGGGCGAGCATCGATCTACGCATCATTGCTCCTGCGATCCGTGACGGGCGCTGCCAACAGCTACCTAGCTGCGCCGGTGATACAGTCGGCTCACTTTAACGCTAAAGTGACCGCAGCCCCATGCCCTGCACCGTGAGCATCGTGCCCATCGTGATCGAGGGGGTCATCACCCCGCCGCGCCTCGTGCCGCAATCGAGCCTCGTCAGGTGATTCGTCTGGGTGTCATCGGCGCGGTCCTGCTGCTGTGGCTCGCTCCGGCGCTGCCGCAGGACACCAGCACGCGCGAGCGCGCGCGCGTGCTCGCGCAGGCCGATCGCTATCTCACCGACGCCCCCACGACGGTCACGGCGTCGCACTCGCCGCGCAGCGCCGGCGGCGTGCACGACTACTTCTCGGAAGGCGATTACTGGTGGCCCGACCCGGCGAATCCCGACGGGCCCTACCTCCAGCGCGACGGCATGAGCAATCCCGGAAACTTCGACGAGCACCGCAAGGCGTTGATGCGGTTGTCGGTCGAGATGCCGGCGCTCACCGCCGCCTATCTGCTGACCCACGACCGCAAGTATGCGCTCGCCGCTGGGCGCCATGCCGACGCGTGGTTCGTGGCGGCGGCGACGAAGATGACGCCAGCTTTGCGCTACGCGCAGGCGATCCACGGCCGCGTTACCGGCCGCGGCACCGGCATCATCGACACGATCCACCTCGTCGAGGTGGCGCGCGCGCTCGAACGCCTCGACGGCGCTCCCGGCTGGGGCCCGGAGTCGGCGCGCAGCACGCGGCGCTGGTTCGCCGATTATCTCGACTGGCTGACGACCGACCAGTACGGCCGCGACGAACGCGACACGACGAACAACCACGCCACCTGCTGGGTGATGCAGGTGGCGGCCTTCGCGCACTACACCGGCAACGAGCCGCTGCTGCGCGACTGCCGCGGCCGGTTCAAGACCGTCCTTCTGCAGCAGATGGCCGCCGACGGCAGCTTCCCCCGCGAGCTCGCCCGCAGCAAGCCCTACGGCTACTCGCTCTTCAATCTCGAGGCGATGGCGACGATCTGCCAGATCCTCTCGACCAGAAACGACGATCTGTGGACCTACGAGCTGCCCGACGGCCGCGGCATGCGCAGGGCCATGGCCTTCATGGTGCCCTACATCCGCGACAAGCAGACGTGGCCGAAGCCGCCTGACGTGATGTACGACGGGGCGTGGCCCATGCGCCAGGCCAGCCTGCTCTTCGCGGGCCGCGCGCTCGGCGAGCCGTCCTACCTGCAACTCTGGTCCACGCTGCCGGCGGACTCCAACGTCGAGGAAGTGATCCGCAACTTCTTCGTGCGCCAGCCGCGGCTCTGGGTCGACTAGAGGCGGCATGTCATGACGTTCGCCTACCGCGCGCCAGGCCGCGTCAATCTCATCGGCGAGCACACCGACTACAACGACGGCTTCGTCATGCCGGTCGCCATCGATCGTGCGACGACCGCCACGATGACCCCGCGCCCCGATCGCACGGTGGTGGTGCAATCGGGACAGGCGCCGTCGATCGCGTTCGACCTCGACCAGCCGGGATCCGGACCGAGCGGGAGCTGGAGCGACTACCTCCGTGGCACCGCCGCGATCCTGGAGCGGCGCGGCCATCGCCTGCGCGGCGCCGACATCGCCATCACCAGCGACGTGCCCGCCGGGGCGGGGCTCAGCTCTTCGGCGGCGCTCGAAGTGTCGATCGGGTTCGGGCTCCTCGATCTGGCCGGCGCGCCGATCGACCTCACCGAGCTGGCTCTGGCCTGCCAGCAGGCCGAACACGAGTTCGTCGGGACGCGCTGTGGAATCATGGACCAGTTCATCGCTTGTCACGGTCGCGCCGGGCATGCCCTACTGATCGACACGCGCTCGCTGCGCATCGACGCCCTGCCGATACCGGACGGCGTCCGCGTGCTCATCTGCAACTCGATGACCAGGCACGCGCACGCGTCGGGCGAGTACAACCACCGCCGTAGCGACTGCGAGAGCGGCGTGCGGTCGCTGCAGGGGGCGCTTCCAGACGTCCGCGCGCTGCGCGACGTGACCTCCGCCCAGCTCGAGGAGAGCCGGGCGCGGCTCGACGCCCGCGTCTACCGCCGCTGCCGCCACGTCGTCACCGAGAACGAGCGCGTCCTCCACGCGGCGGAGGCTCTCACCCGCGGCGATCTTCGGGCCTTCGGCGCGCTGATGGACGCCTCGCACGCCAGCATGCGGGACGACTATGAGATCAGCACCCCCTCGATCGATGCGCTGGTGGACGCGGCGCGCGCCTGTCACGGCGTCTACGGCGCTCGCCTCACCGGCGGCGGCTTCGGCGGCTGTGTCGTCGCGCTGGTCGACGCGCCGGCGGTCGCCTCGGTCGCCGAGCAGATCCGCGGCGGCTATGCGACGACCACCGGGCGAGTCGCCGACATCTATCCCTGTGCGGCGTCCGACGGTGTACGGCGGATCGCGTGATGCACCCCACCATGCCGCCACCGGCACGCACACTTCTACCCGCCACTCCTGCGGTTGGCGGCCGCGCGCCTGCGCGCACTGAGCGAGGAACACTATCGTGAGCGATGACGCGTCGCGGCTCGACGATCCGAAGCGACGGTTGGAGGACGTTCGTGGATAGGCGCCGCGGCTACGTCGCCGCCACCTCGTTCACGGCGCTCTTCACCATCGTCGGCCTCGCGCTCTACGGGCTGCCGTTCTACTACGACTTCATGGTGCGCGAGTTCGGCTGGTCGCGCGCGCAGGTGACGTCCGGAAACGCGATCAGCCGGCTGATCATCGGACCGTTGTTCGGATTCGCCGCCGGATGGATCGTCGATCGGTTCGGACCGCGGCGGCTCATGATGGCCGGGATCGTGATGGCGGGTGGCGCGCTCGTCGGGCTCGCGCACATGTCAACGCTGTGGATGTTCTACCTCTTCTACGTCTTCAACGCGATCGGCTACGTCTGCGGCGGCCCGCTTCCGAACCAGGTGTTGCTGTCGCGCTGGTTCGACACCGGCCGCGGCAAGGCGATGGGCTTCGCCTACCTGGGCATCGGCATCGGCGGTTGGCTCGTGCTCAGGTTGTCGCCGAACCTGGCGGCCGCGTTCGGCTGGCGCGGTGCGCTGCAGGTCATCGGCGTCGTGATCGTTGTCGTCGCGCTGCCGATGGCGTATTTCGTGACGGACCAGCCAGACGGCGCCGGACCCGCGCGACGTGGCCCGCGTGCGAACGACCCGCCAGACGGGCCCGGACTGCGAGACGTCTTCCGCGACCCCGCGTTCTACCTGCTGGCGCTCGGCAGCATGTGCTCGATCGCGGCGGTCGGGGGCGCCAACCAGCATCTCAAGCTGTATCTCAGCCTCGACCTGAAGTTCGCGCAGGATGCCGCCGGCCGGATCGCCGCGATGGTGCTGTTCTTCAGCATCTTCGGGCGTCTGCTCATGGGATGGCTCGCCGATCGACTTCCGAAAAAAGCGGTGATGCTCCTGATCTACGTGCTCGTCGCCGGCTCGATCCCGTTGCTGCTGACCGGCAGCCCGACGTCGCTCTCCGCGTTCTCGATCGTGTTCGGCCTGGGTCTCGGCGGCGAGTACATGATCATCCCGCTGATGGCCGCCGAGCTGTTCGGTGTGCGGGTGCTCGGCCGGCTGCTGGGGGTGCTTCTCACCGCGGACGGCGTGGCGGAAGCGACAGCGCCGATGCTGATCGGGTATCTTCGGGACCATTCGGCCAGTTACCGGACCGGGTTCCTTCTTCTGATTGCCATTGCGCTCGTCGGCACACTGGCGATCGCCGCGCTGCCGCGCCGGAGTGCGCACGAGGTCACGAGTCATGTCTGACATGCAACGCCGGGAGTTCCTGTCACTGCTGGCCGCCGCGCCGATCGCCTGGCGCCTGAACGCCGCCGCCGCGCAGGCGTTCACAATTGGCTACGCCGCGATCACCTGGGGCGGTGACGATCCCAAAGCCATCGAAGATGTCTCGGCGGTGGGCTTCAAGGGTATCCAGCTGCGTGCCAGCGCGTTCGATCGCTGGGGGAAGACGCCGGCGGATTTGAAGGCGCTCTTGAAGACGCACACGCTGGCCTTTCCGGTGCTCTCGAGCGGCAATCTGAACTACCAGGCGGCGGACGTCGCCGCCAACATCGACATGCACCTGGAGCACGCGAAGTTCGTGCGTGATGCCGGCGGGCAGCGGATCCAGGTCATCGACGAGAAACCGAAGGGGCGCGTCGTCACGACCGACGATTACAAACGGCTCGCCGACGCGATGAACACGCTCGGCGCGAAGACGAACGCGCTCGGCGTGCCGCTCGTCTATCACCATCACATGAACAGCACGGGAGAACCGCCCGCGGCGATCGAGGCGATCCTCAGCCAGTGCGATGCCGCGTCGGTCGGCCTGCTCTTCGACATCGCGCACTACCAGCAGGGTGGCGGCGATCCGGTCGCGTTCATTCAACAGCACGGCAATGCGATCAAGGTCGTGCATCTCAAGGATGTCCGAATCGTCAACGAAGCGCCCGGCTACCAGTGGGTCGAGCTCGGACGGGGACGCGTCGACGTCAAAGGCTGCGTCGCGGCGCTGAAGGCGATTGGCTTTTCCGGCTGGGCCATCGTCGAGCTCGACAAGGTGGTCGACGCCAACGGGACGCCGAAGACGAGCGCCGAGACCAACAAGGCGTACGTGACGAGCCAGCTCGGCCTGACTCTATGACGCGCTGATTTGCTCAGCCGCGAAGCGCGCGGTGCGGATCCGCCGCCAGCCGGGTCATCGTCGTCGCCAGCACCCGGGCCGGCGTGAGGCGCACGAGCGAGTCGCGCAGCGCGATCCTCGCGCGGCTGCGCGTGGTCGTCATCGCCGCGATCCGCGGCCCCGACTGGATGATCCGCCGCGTCCGCGCCGCGCGGACCTGCTCGTAGCGCCGCAGACCCGCCTCGATATCGCCGCCTCGCAGGGCGAGCCCAAGCGCGACCGCGTCTTCGAGCGCCTGCGCGGCGCCCTGCGCCGTGTGCGGCAGGACCGGATGCGCCGCGTCGCCGAGCAGCGTCACGCGGCCGCGTCCCCAAGTCACGAGCGGCGCGCGCAGCCACAGCCGATCCAGTCGGATCGCGTCGGCTGCGGCGGCGCGTATGATTCCCGCGGGGGTTTCGTGGACGCCGCGAAGCCCGCGATCGAGCGCCGCCGCCGCGTCGGCTTCGACGGCCCCGTCCAGCAGCGAGATGTACCAATAGACCGCGGACGCGCTCGCGCGCGCAACGCCGATCTCCACACCGTCGCCGAGATACACAACGGCGTCGGCGCCACCCATCCGGTCGGCGACGTTTTCGCTGACCCCGCGCAGCGCATGGTAGCCGGAAGGCCGCGGCGGCGGCTCGCCGGGATGGAGCGCCCGTCGCACGACCGACCCCACTCCGTCAGCTCCGACGACAACATCGGCTGGCGTGCGCCGGGAGAGGTCCTGATTGTCGGCCGTCACCACCGCTGCCGAAGACCCGGATTCGACGCCTGTCACGCGACAACCTGGCTGGAGGACGCCGGGGCCGACCGCCTCCAGGAGTGCCCCGTGCAGCGCGGGGCGCAAGAGGACGACGGACTGCACGGCGGCGCCCGACATGACGATCCGCTTGAGCAGGCGCCCATCGGCGCGGCGCACCTCGAGCGTCTTCACCTCGACGCCGCGCGGCACGACGACGTGGCGCAGGCCGAGCTCGTCGAGTGCCGCGAGCGCGTTGGGCGCAAGTGCCAATGCGAAGCCCAGTTCGCGCGGCGTCGCCGCCTGCTCGACGATCTGGACCTCCCAGTCGGCGTGCCGCAGCGCGATCGCCGCCGCGAGCCCGCCGATGCCGGCGCCCACGATCAATGCACTTCGCATGTCACCAGCCAGGATGGGGAGGGCGGCCAGCCGCGTCAGGCGACGAGATACAGGTCGCGCCCGGCGTTTTCGACCACCAGGGTGTCGGGATCGAGGCGGCCCGCGGCGACGTCGATCGACGCGACCGGCGCATACCCCAGGCGGACGCGCCGGCAGACGTCCTCCGGGATCGCCGACGCCAGGGTAATCCGGTACCGCGGGACGATGACCCCGTCGGTGGCGACGCGGCTGCCGTAACTGACGTGCGCCAGGTGCGCCGCGACGCAGAGGTTGGCGCGCAGCTCGTCGGAACCCGCCAGCATGTCCTGCACCTGCTCGAGCGGCGCGTAGCCGTACTTCTCGATCAGCCGTCCGTGCGTCGTCGAAATGGCGGTCAGGTGCGGTGCGTAGATGACGAGCTCGCCGCCCGATTCGATGATCCCGCCAAGCTTGTAGCTCGCCTTGCCGGCAACCCACATCTCGTCGTAGTGCTCGTCGAGGAGGGCGAGCACGCGGCGATAGCGGCGTCCCGTATACCGGATGTGGACCTGCGTGCTGACCGCCGCGGCCTGGCGGACCGTGTCGCGCAGCGATCCGGCAAACAGCCCATGCGTGCGCAGCGCTCCGTCGACACGCGTCACCACCGACGTGAGTCCGATGACGGGGGTCGACACCCGATCGGCCGCGGCCTCGATCACGCGCCGCGTCGGAGTCTCGACGCGTCCGATGACGTGTTCGATCGTGGCGAGCGCGCCGAGCCAATGCGTCAGGTGGGTCAGCGCCGGGCCGGCGACGCCAGGGAAAAAGTACTTCGCCCCGCCCGCGAATCCGGCGACCTCGTGCGGCACGACCGCCCCGATCACGAGAATCAGATCGTAGGCGCCCGGCGCCAGCAGGCGATTGAGCTGGATCGGCACCTCCTCGCGCATCAGGCCATCAGTGAGACACGACACCTCGTCGGCGCTGAGCGTCCCGAGGGTCGTCAACTGCGACGGATCATCCCAGTGATGATCGAAGACTTCGCCGAGGAGCGGCAGCTCCGCCGTGCCGAAGCCGATCTTGGCCCGCTTTTCCCCGCCGGTCATCGGCGGATGGGTCCCCTGCGCCACCAGCGCGTCGAACGATCCCGCGCCTCGCGCCTGCAGCTCCTGCGACACCATGGGGAAGAGAAGATCTGTACTGTCGTCGCGCGTTTTGTCCGGTATGACGGCAAGCACGCGCGTTCCCGGGCGGACCCCGGAGAGCGCCTCGCGGACGATCGCCCGCATCTCCTCGGTCGAGAGGATGCGGACGGACGAAGCGGATTGCAGAACGCCTGTCGTCATGCCTGATCCAGCTGTGCCGGCTCGAGCCTCGGCGCGAGGACGTGCACGACCGCGATCGCGACGAGGTACGCCGACGCCGCAATCATGAACACCGGTACATAGCTGCCGGTCGTCTGCAGAATATACCCGGTCACCTTGGCGATGACCATGCCGCCGAGCGCGCCCCACATGCCGGCGAACCCGACCACCGAGCCGACGGCGTGGCGCGGGAACATGTCCGAGGCGAGCGTGAACACGTTCGCCGACCATCCCTGATGCGCGGCGGCGGCCACGCCGATCAGGATCACCGCGGTCCACACGCTGCCGGCGCGCGCCGCGAACGCGATCGGCACGACCGCGATCGCGCACGTCAGCATCGCCGACTTGCGCGCGCCGTTCAGCGTCCAGCCCCGGCGCATCAGCGCCGACGAGAACCAGCCGCCGCCGACGCTGCCGACCGTCGCCAGCTGATAGATGACGATCACCGGCAAGGCCAGCGACTTCAGGTCGATGCCGTACCGCTTGAACAGGAAGTCGGGAATCCAGAAGAGATAGAGCCACCAGATCGGATCGGTGAGCCCTTTGGCGGCCGCGACAGCCCACGTCTGCCGGTGCGGAATCAGCTTCAGCCACGGCACTCGCACGGGTGGGTCCGGCGGGTCGCTCTGAATGTAGGCGAGTTCCTGCGGCGTCACCCGAGGATGGCGCGCCGCCGGCGCGTAGAGCGGCCACCAGAGCGCCAGCCACGCGAGGCCGATGGCGCCGGTCGCGACGAACGCGCCCGGCCATCCGTAGCGCAGCGTCAGCCACGGCACGGCGAGCGGCGCCAGCAACGCGCCGACATTGGTGCCGGAATTGAAGATCCCGGTCGCCAGCGCGCGCTCCTTCTTCGGGAACCACTCCGCGACGGTCTTGATCGCCGCTGGGAAATTTCCGCCTTCGCCAAGCCCCAAGAGAAAGCGCACCGCGATGAAACCCGCGACCGAGCCTGAATACGTGAGGCCGGCCAGCGCCAGCAGCGGCGCCGTGTAGCCGCCGATCGCGATCGCCCACGCATGCGCAATCGCCGCAGCGCTCCAGACGAGCAGCGCGAGCGAGAACCCGAGTTTGGTGCCGATGCGATCGATGATCCGGCCGGCGACCAGCAGGCCAATCGCGTAGGCGCCCTGGAAGGCGAAGACGATGTCGGCGTAGTCGATCTCGGTCCACCCGAGGTCGTGCTGGAGCGTCGGCTTCAGCAGCGCGATCACCTGTCGATCGACGTAGTTGACCGTCGTCGCCAGGAACAGCAGCGCGCAGACGCCCCACCGCCACCTGCCGGCGCCGGGGGCCGGCGCTTCCGTCGTCGTCGATGCGGACGCCACGCGGGAACCTCTCCTTCAGATGGTCGGGTTGCGGCGGTAGATCGCGAACTCCCGGAACCCGAGGCGCTCGGTCGCCGTGGCGTCGCCGGCACAGACCGCCAGCAGCCTGTCGAACAGGCGCGACGCGGCCTGATCCAGTGTTTCGCGATCGTCGAGGACGCCGCTCACGTCGAGGTCGATGTTGTCGGCCATCGACACGGCCGTGCGCGCGTTACCGGTGATCTTGATCACCGGCGCGATCGGATTCCCCGTCGGCGTGCCAAGCCCGGTCGTGAACACGACCACCTGCGCGCCGCCGCCGACCATGCCGGTCACCGCCTCGACGTCGAGGCCGGGCGTGTCCATCACCGTCAGCCCCTTCTCGGTGATCCGCGCCGAGTAGCCGACGACGTCGGTGAGCGGTGCGTGCTCACCCCCCTTGTGGGTCGCGCCGAGCGATTTCTCCTCGATCGTCGTCAGCCCGCCGCGGATGTTGCCCGGCGCCGGCTGCGTGCCGCGGATATCGAGACCGAGCGACATCGCCTCCGATTCGACGCGGTTGACGACCCGCAACAGGCGAGCGCCGGTGTCGGGCGTCACGGCGCGGGCCGCCAGCAGATCCTCGGCGCCCATGATTTCGGCGATCTCGCCGAGCACCACCGCGCCGCCGAGATCGACGAGCCGATCCGCGACGCGCCCCAGCGCCGGGTTCGACGCGAGGCCAGAGGTGTAGTCCGAGCCCCCGCACTTCACCGACAGGATGAGCTCCGTGAGATCGCACGTCTCTCGTGGCGCGCGCGCCAGATCGTCGACCATCTGCCGCGCCGCCGCTATGCCGCGCTCGGTGGCGCGCACGGTGCCCCCTTCGTGCTGAATCGCGATCACCTGCACCGGCTTGCCGGCCCGGCGCGCGGTCTCCGCCAGGTGCTGCGCGACCACCTGCTCGCAGCCGAGCGCCATCACGATGACGGCGCCGACGTTCGGGTGCGCGCAGTAGGCCGCCAGCGTGCCATGCGTCGTCAGCAGGTCGGGGCCCAGCTGGCCGCAGCCGGCGGTGTGCGGCAGCGACGTACCGACCGGCGCGACCGACGCGGCGACGCGGTCGGCCACCACCGACGAACAGATCACGGTCGGCACGACCAGCAGATGGTTCCGGACGCCGACGCGGCCGTCGGGGCGCCGGTAGCCTTGAAAGGTCGCACGGGGCGCCGTCATGCATCGCCTCGATCGTCGGGCGGCTCGGCCAGGCGCGGAACGGCGGCGTGGCCGGCCGCCGCCAGATCGCCGCGGCCCCGCCGGCTGGCCAGGTTGTGGGTGTGGACGTGCGCGCCCGGCGCGATATCCGCCGTAGCGGTCCCGATCGAGCTCCCGTACTTGACGACCGGGTTGCCGGCGCCGATGGCGCGCAGCGCGACTTTGTGCCCGCGCGGAATCGATTCGCTGACCGTCACCGCGCTGGCGCCCGCCAGCACGAGCCCGGGCTCGAGCGGTTCGAGCGCGGTCGCGACGTTGTCGGACGGGCTGATGATGATGATCGGGTTCACGGATGATTGGCGCTCGCCGGCAGACCGGCTAGGAGTAAGCCCGGGCCGGGGTGGACTTGCGGCGGCGGACCGCCACGCGCGGCACCGCCTTGGCGAGTTCCTGCGCCTGATAGCGGCTCGCCTGCAGCAGGTGATCGTTCATGGCGCGCCTGGCCGCGGCCGCGTCGTGGGCGCGGATGGCCTGGTAGATGCGCCGGTGGGCTTCGGCGGCGTCGCGCAGGTCGCGGTCGGAGGCGCGCGCGACCGTCGCCTGACGCCGCTCGTAGTACATCGCGGAGACCATGTCGACCAGCGCGGCGACGATCGGATTGCCGGCGGCATTGGCGACACCACGATGAAAATTGATGTCGTGCACGAAGAAGAGCTGTGGATTCTCCCGGTTGGCGAAGAGGCCGGCCACTTCGTCTGCGAGGGTGGCCAGGTGCTCGTGGGTGGCGCGCTCGGCCGCAAGGCCGGCCGCTTCCACCTCGAGAATGCGCCGCGCCTCGTACATGTCGTCGCGCGAGAAGCCGTGCAGCGCCGCGAGAAAGCTCAGCGGCTCCGACCCGAGTGCCGGCGGCCCGGACGGAATGTAGGTGCCGGATCCGTGGCGCGACTGCACCACGCCCATCGCCGCGAGCGCATGCAGGCCGGCGCGCACCGAGGGACGGCTGACGCCGATCTGTACCGCCAGCTCCCGCTCCGCTGGCAGCCGGTCCCCAGGACGGACCTGGCCGCGCACGATGAGGTCGCGGACGAAGGCGACGACCTGGTCGGTGCTGCCCTCGAACATTGGTCGAATCAGTATAGCGGGAGGTCCCGAAGACGGGGGTCGGAGATCGGGTGCCGACGGCCAGGTTGGCTCTCGGAAGTGAAGACCTGGCCGCCTGAGATTCCGACCTCCGACCGCCGCCCTCGAGGGGGTTGCCGGCGGCGCCGCGCCAAGTGGCCAAACCACTTACCGCGCTCGCCGGCGACAGGAGAACCCATTCGGGGGTGCGCTGTCAAGAGAATTGCGGCGATGGGCGCCGCACAATCGGCAAAGCGGTCTGACCACTCGCCGCCCGCGCGCCAATCGGCGGCTTCGCGATCGAGAGGGCGTCGGGGCGGGTCCTCTCAGCGCGGCGGCTGCACGTCGGCGAGGCCAACGTCGACGAACTGGCCGCCGCGCACCTGGTGCGCGTGCACGGCGAGGACGGCCGGACCAGCCCCCAGGGCCGCGCGGGCTCCGGCGCCGAGCGGCACATAGGCGTACGACGAGTTGGCTCCCGCCAGCTTCGCCGCCAGGACGCCGTTGACGTACACCTCGGCGTCGTCGTCGTGGAACACGCGCAGGTAGAGCGTCGACGGCGCGGAGGTCAGCTCGATCGTCCGGCGCAGCCAGATGTCGGCGCTCTTCCACTCGGTGCCGACGCGCGCGAAACGCGTGTCCTTCGCGCCGAAGCCGCCGGGCCCCTCGCTCCAGGCGGAGGCGTCGAACGCCGCCTGCATCCACGTGTCGGCCGGCGCCGACATCGTGTAGCGCCACGCCTGCGGCGCACGGTCGGACGAGGGCACGAGATGCGTCACGCGCGGCGGCGGCGAATAGAGCGTCCGGTTCGCCGCGATCGACTCCGCCGACAGCTTGACCACGGCCCGGTCGTAGCTCATCACGCCGTTCACTTCGATCTCGCAGTCGGTCGTCTGCGTGTAGATCGCGGCGGCGAGGCCGTCCCCCTGGTGGATGCGGAGCTGCGCGATCAACTCGCGGTACGCCGCATTCATCTCGTCGAGCGTCGTGTAGCTGCGATAGCCCCAGTTGCCCCTGTCGACCCAGGTGTGGCCGTCGAGCGGCAGGCCAAGCCCGCCGAACTCGCCGAGCACCGAGGCGCGGACCGTCTCGAGCGGCGGCATTCCCGGTCCCGGGTACGAATGCAGGTCGGCCACGTCGCCGGCCTGCTTGTCGTCCCAGCCGCTGGCGTTGTCGACCAGCCGCGACGGGTCCTCCGACTTGATCCACGCGACGACCTTCTCGGTGTCGTGCTGTCCCCACCCCTCGTTGAACGGCACCCACATGACGATCGACGGGTGGTTCCGCAGGTTGGCGATCTCGGCCCGCAGCTCGCGCATGTATTCCGCTTCTGCGTCGGCGCCCTTGTTGTCGCCGCTCGGCATGTCCTGCCACACGAGCATGCCGAGGCGATCGGCGTGGTAGTACCAGCGTGCCGGCTCGACCTTCACGTGCTTGCGGATCACGTTGAATCCGAGGTCGCGCGTCTTCTGGATGTCGAAGGCGAGTGCCTCGTCGGTCGGCGCCGTGTAAAGGCCGTCGGGCCACCAGCCCTGATCGAGCGGCCCGAACTGGAAGATCGGTTCGCCATTGAGGAACAGCTTCCTCGCGCCGGTCGCGTCGGCGCGGACGGCGATGCTCCGCATGCCGAAGTAGCTCTCGACCTCGTCGCCGGACGAGAGCCGCACGCGCAGCCCATAGAGGAACGGGTCGGCCGGCGACCATCGGTGCGGCGACGGAATCCGAATCGTCGAGACCGGCGCATTGGCCGTCGCAACCACGCGCGTCCCGTCGAGGACGCTGACGGTCAGGTCGCCGCTGGCGGCGCGCCCCGCATTGACCGTCACCTTGACGGTGCCCCCTTCGAGATCCGGGTCGATACGAAGGTCAGCCACGTGCCACGCCGGCACCGTCTCCAGCCACACGGTCTGCCAGATGCCGGTCACTTCGGTGTAGAAGATGCTGTGCGGCCGGCGCACCTGCTTGCCGCGCGGCTGCTGCCCTTCGTCCGTCGGATCGCGCACCGCGACGACGAGTTCCTGCTCGGCCGCAGTCGCCTTCAGGGCGCCAGTGATGTCGAACGCGAACGGATCGTAGCCGCCCTGGTGCGATCCGACCTTCGTCCCGTTCACGTAGACATCGGTCTCCCAATCGACGGCGCCGAAGTTGAGCAGCACGCGCTGGCCGCTGACGAGCGACGGCGTTGGGAAGGTGCGCCGGTACCAGAGCCGCTGATTCGGCGCCACCCATTCCCCCGCGCCGCTCAACTGCGACTCGATCGGAAACGGCACGATGATCTGCTTGTCGAACGACGCCGGCCGCGGCGCCTCGGCGGCGGCGATGGCATAACCCCACGGCCCGTTGAGATTGACCCACTGCTTCCGTTCCATCTGCGGGCGCGGATATTCCGGCAGTGGATGCTCGGGATTGACGTCGGCGGCCCACTTCGTCTTCAGGTGCGTCGCGGGGATCGGCGACGCGGGCTGCGGCGCCGGCTGGGTTTGCAGCGCGAGGAGCGCCACCGACACTGCGAGGATCTGCTTCATGGGTTCTGGTTGAGCGTGAAGGCGTAGATCGTGTCTCCCGCCGCGACGACCACGTACTGCTGGCGGTCGACCAGCCAGGTCTGCGGCGGATTCGTCAGCCCGCCGATGCGGGCATGCCACAGCGGTGTGCCGTCGGTAGCGTCGTGAGCCACGAAACTGCCAGCCGCGTCGCCGCTGAACACCAGGCCGCCCCGCGTCGTCAGCAGTCCGCCGCCGCCTCCGCCGCCGTTCAGGCTCGGATATTCGTGCCGCCAGGCGACGCGGCCGGTCGTTGGATCGATCGCGGTGAGAAAGCTGCCGCGCTGCCCGACGTGCACTTCCTCCTTGCCGCCGAGCCCCATCGAGCCGCGCGGATCCGGATCGAGCAGGTAGAAGATCGAGAATGCGTTGTGCTCCGTGACGTAGAACAGGCCGGTGTCGGGATTGTAGGCCGGCGGCTGCCAGTTGATCGTTCCGCCAGCCGGCGGCGACACCAGGGAGCCGCCGACCGAGGCGTCTTTCTCGGGATCGCGCCGCGGCTGCCCCTTTGCGTCTTCCCCTTTGACCCAGTTCGTGAACTTTCCATACCGCTCGGTCGCGACCGGTTCACCGGTGACGCGATCGAGCGTGAAGAAGTAGCCGTTGCGCGCCGCCGTCGAGACGAGCTTGCGCGTCCGGCCGCCGATCACCGCGTCGAAGAGGACCGGGGTCTGGGCCGAGTCCCAGTCGTGCATGTCGTGCGGCGACGTCTGGTAATACCAGGCCATCTTTCCGGTGTCGACGTTGACGGCGACGAGCGAACAGGTGAACAGATTGTCTCCCTCGCCGCGACCCGCTGTGTAGGCGGGTGTCGGATTGCCGGTCCCGAAAATGTAGAGGTGCGTCTCGGGATCGTAGGCGCCCGGCATCCACGGCTGCGCGCCGCCGTGACGCGCCGCGTCGAGGTTCGGCCACGTGTCGAGCCCCGGATCGCCGGGATTCATCGGCACGGTGTAGAGCTTCCACTGCAGCTCGCCGCTCTCGGGATCGAACGACTGCAGGAAACCGGGCGCGTCCATGTCGTTGCCGGTGCCGGCGATGATGTGGTTCCCGATCGCGACGGGCGCCGTGGTCGAAAAGTACTGCAGACTGAAATCGGCGATGACCTTGTGCCAGCGCTCCTTGCCGGTCTTCGCGTCGAGCGACACGAGGTAGTTGTCGGGCGTCTCCATGTAGAGATAGCCGTTCCACATGCCGAGGCCGCGGCTGGCGATATGGGTGCCGCCCCGCGTCTTCCAGAAGTAGTGCCAGAGCTCGCGCCCGTCACGCGCGTCGAGCGCCCACGCGTTGTCCGGCGTCGAGATATACACCGTGTCGTCCACCATCAGCGCCGACGCCTTGATCGTCGGGGGACCTGGATCGGGAAACTCGATCGTGCCCTCTCCGCCGACGTTGCCGCGCGCGCCTTCGCGAAGGCGCGAGACCCAGGCGAGCGACAGCTGCCGAACCGTCCGCCGGTTGACGGCGTCGAGCGTGCTGTAGCGGCGTCCGGAGTAGTCGCCGTTGTGGGTAGGCCAGTCGGCGCCGAGCGGCTTGAGCAGCTGCGCCGGATCGACGCCGTGTCCCTGCGCGTCGAGGCCAACACAGGCACAGGCGATCGCGGCGGCCGCGAGCCAGGACTTCATCGTCACTTCAGCGTCACCAGATAGGCGGTCAAATTCCGCATGTCGCGATCGGTCAGCGCCGACAGTAGCGCCTTGTGGCCCTCGAGCGGGTCCTCGACGCGGACCCGCGGCGAGGACCCAGCGCGGCCCCAACTCCGGACGCTGCCGTCGTCGAGCCGCAACTTGATTTCGAAGTCGTCGATGAAGATCAGACGTCCGCGGACCGGCTCGGCTCGCTCGGCGGTGACCGTCGCGATGATCGCCGGTGCGGCGTCGTCGGCGCCCCGGCGGCCGGTCGCGCCGCCCGATACCCACAGATTCTGCAGCGCCCTGGCGTCGCGGGCCCTCGTGGCGATGCCGCGTAGATCGCCGTCGGCGGCATGGCAGGCTGCGCACGTCGCAACGAAATACTGACGGCCCGCGACCGCGTCGCCGACGACGATGTCGGGCAGTGGCGTCTCCGAGGGCGGCGGCGCGCCCTGCCCGGGACTGGCAGCGGTCAGGCTATGCAGGAACTCGACGACGGCGCTCACGTCGGCGGCGCCCAGCGGAAATGGCGGCATGCCGCGCTCGGGCCGGCCGTCGCGGACGACGGGGGCAATCTTTTCGCCGTCGCGATCGGCGAGGACGAGCTGCGATCGGAGCAGATTCGGCCCGTTGAGCTGCCCGCCGCGTGCGTCGGCCCCGTGGCACGCCACGCAGTTGACGCCGAAGAGCGCCCGGCCGCGCGCGATGGTCGCCGGGTCGGCCGGCTTGCGCTGCATCGCGGGGAACGTGCCCGGGTTCTGCTGCGCTGCCAGCGCCGCCAGCGTCAACGCCCAGATGATGAACGAACGCGTCACTGGCGCCGTATTCTAGCGCGCTCGATCGCGGGCGCGGCCGAAAACCGCAGCATCCGCCAGTCGATGGCGGCGGAGATGTTGACTGTCAGGCTCGGCCTCTCTGCATCGTCTCCGGGTTCCAGGCAATCGGCGCAGCTTCGAAATAGCTGTCGTTGCTGAGCAGCGCAGGCGCGGCGGCGCGAAACCCGAAGGTCGCGTCTTCGGTGACCGGCTGGCGGCTGCGCATCGCGGTGATGAACGTGACGAAGTGATCGTACTGATCGCTGTAGCCTGACGGCGCGGTGTAGACCTCGTCGCTGGTCGTGGCGAGCGTCGACTGCGGCGGATACTTCGCGCGGTACTCGTCGACGATCCGCTGCTGCATCGCCTGCGGGAAGGTATCGATCGAGTAGCCCGGTTCGCTGGCGCGCGGCTTGCGCGACACGGTCACCCCTGCCCCGCCGATCGTGAGCACACCCTCGCTGCCGATGAAGTGGAAGCCCTCGCTGCCGCCGGAGCCGTCGGCGAAGTTGACGCGGAGTGTCAGCGTAAACGCCGGATGCGCGGCCGTCTTCGGGTAGTCGTAGAGGCCGAGCATCACGTCGGGGACGTCGCGCCCGTCGTTCCAGAACCGCAGCCCGCCGGTGGCCAGCACACGTGTCGGGCCGATGGCGTCGAGCACGAAGTGAATGCCGGTAAAGAGGTGCACGAACAGATCGCCCGGGATACCGGTGCCGTAGTCGCGATAATTCCGCCAGCGGAAGACGCGCGTCGCGTCGAACGGACGCTTCGGCGCGCGGCCGAGGAAGCGATCCCAGTCCACGGTCTGCGGCGACGCGTCCGGTGGAATCGTGTACTGCCAGGCGCCGAGCGCCGAGTTGCGATTGATCCACGCCTCGACCATGTTCAGCTCGCCGATGACACCCGAACGATAGAGCGCGCGTGCCTTGGCGTAGATGATCGAGCTGACCCGCTGGCTGCCGACCTGCAGGATGCGGGTGGTCGCCGCCGCCGCCGCGATCACGCCGGCGCCGTCGTCGATGCGCTGGACCATGGGTTTTTCGACGTAGACGTCCTTGCCGGCCTGCATGGCGTCGATCGCGATCGCGGCATGCCAGTGGTCGGGCGTGCCGATGATGACCGCGTCGACGTCGCGGCGCGCCAGGATCTCGCGGTAGTCGCGGGTCGTGGCGATGCTGCCGCCCCACACTTCCTTCGCCCGCGCCAGCCGCCCGTCGTAGCAGTCGGCGACGGCGACCAGCTCGACCCCGGGCACGCGCACCGCCGTCCGCGTATCCGACGAGCCCTGCCCGCCGGCCCCGATGAGCGCGATGTGGATGCGATCGGAGGGGGCGACCGCCGGCGCCTGTGCCTGAGACCCGGCCGTCAGCAGGACCTGCGGCGCCGCGGCGGCCGCGACGCCTCCGGCCATGGCGGTCTTGAGGAACGTGCGGCGGGATGGACCTTTCATGAGGGGTAGCCTAGACTTAGCGCCGGTCTTGATTCAATGCCTCTCTACCTCGGCTTCGACAGCAGCACGCAGAGCCTGACCGCTACCGTCATCGAGACCGGCCGCGGCCGCCGCGAGATCGTCTTCGAGCACGCGATCAATTTCGACGAGACGTTCCCCGAATTCGACACGACGAACGGCGTCGTGCGCGGTCACGACGGCGTGACGGTCACGACGCCGCCGGCTCTCTGGGTGGCGGCGCTCGACCGCATGGCCGGCATCCTGGCCGGGAGCGGCGTCGACCTGACGCGCATCGCGGCGATTTCCGGTTCCGGCCAGCAGCACGGCAGCGTCTACCTGACCGCCGACGCGACCCAGGCCCTCGCGTCGCTCGATCCGGACCGGCCGCTCGTCGATCAGATCACGCCGGTGTTGTCCCGCCGCGTCTCTCCCGTCTGGCTCGACTGCAGCACGGGCGCCGATTGCGCGGTGCTGACCCGCGCGCTGGGCGGCGGCGCCGCCGTCGCGGCGCTCACCGGCTCCCGCGCCTACGAGCGTTTCACCGGCGCACAGATCCACAAATTCGCGGAGCAGGAGCCGGCGGGTTACGCGCGCACCGATCGCATCCATCTCGTCAGCTCGTTCATGGCGTCGCTGCTCGCCGGCCGTCACGCGCCGATCGATCCGGGCGACGGCGCCGGCATGAACCTGATGGATCTGGCGGCGCGGACCTGGGCGCCGCGCGCGCTCGACGCGGCGGCGCCTGATCTCGCGCGGCGGATGCCGGAGATCAAGGACTCGTGGGCGGTCGTCGGCACGCTGGCGCCATACTGGCAGACGAAATACGGCTTCGGGCCGGCGAAAGTGATCGCCTGGTCTGGCGACAACCCGTGTTCGCTCATCGGGCTCGGCCTGATCGAGGCCGGCCAGCTCGGGATCTCGCTCGGCACGAGCGATACCGTCTTCGGTCCGGTCGTCAAGCCCGTTCACGATCCGCAGGGCACGGGCCACGTGTTCGGATCGCCGGCCGGCGGCTACATGGCGCTGACCTGTTTCGCGAACGGATCGCTGGCGCGCGAGCGCGTGCGCGACCTGCACCGCCTCGACTGGAGCGGCTTCTCGAGGCTGCTCGCGGATACGGCGCCCGGTAACGGCGGCGGCATGCTGGCTCCGTGGTTCGTCCCGGAAATCACGCCGCCGGTGCCCGATGCGCAGCCTCGCTGGAAGGACGTTGCGCCCACCGACGCGCCGCGCGCCGTGCGCGCCGTCGTCGAAGGGCAGGCGATGGCGATGCGGATCCACTCCCGCTGGATCGCGCCGACGGTCTCGACGATCCGCGTCACCGGCGGTGCGGCGGAGAACGCGGCGATCCTGCAGGTCATCGCCGACGTCTTCGACGCCGAACTGGTCCGCATCGCGCCGCGCAACGCCGCGTCGCTCGGCGCGGCGCTCCGCGCCTTCCACGCCGACTGCCTGGCCAGCCGGACGCCGCGCCCGTGGCACGACGTCATCGACGGCTTCACCGATCCGAACCTGCGCGTGACCCCGGATGCCGCGGCCGCCGCAATCTATAAAGAACGGCTGCCCGAGTACGAGCGGTTCACCTCGGGCTGACGCATATCCGCCCGATCCACCAGGTCACACGCGTTCCCCGGCGTCGATCGCCGGGGCCCGGCCGCAACTTTCCTCAGCGCGACAGCGTCTCGTCGCGCCGCTGGCCGTTCACGCGGACGTTCTTCAGGACGAGGTCCTTCACTCCTTCGAGCACGTCTGGAGACGCGACACCGTCGAAGCGGCAGTCGCTGACGCGGATGTTGGTGATCGGCGCTTCGGCGAAGCCGCGCAGCATGAAGGCGTATTTGCTCTTGCGGCTGGTGACGCTCCTCACATCGACGTCGCGCAGGATCGGCGTGTACTTGCCATTGCGCCCTTCCTCGTAGAAAAAATCGGCGGCGACGATCGCCTCGGCCACTTCGCCGACGGTGATGTCGCGCATCGCGACGCGCTCGATCACCCCGCCGCGCGCGGCGTTGTTCTTGAAGCGCAGGACCCGGTCGAGGCGCGGGCTGTCCATGCGGCATTTCTCGGCAAAGATGTTGCGCGCGCCGCCGGAGATCTCGCTGCCGATCGTCACGCCGCCGTGGCCGTCCTTCATGTCGCAGTCGCGGATGATGACGTTCTCGATCGGCGTGTGCAGGCGCCGGCCGTCGTCGTTCTTCCCCGACTTGAGCGCGATGCAGTCGTCGCCGGTGTCGAACGTGCAGCGCTCGATCAGCACGTCGCGGCACGACTCGGGGTCGCAGCCGTCGTTGTTCGGCCCGTGGCTGCTGATGTGGAGCCCGCGGATCGTCACGTTCGTGCACAGCACCGGGTTCACTTCCCACATCGGCGAATTGACGATGCGCACGCCTTCGATCAGGACGTTCTGGCAGCGGTAGGGCTGGACGAAATTGACGCGCAGCCTCGACGCGCCCGGGCCGAACCGCCGCTGCTCGGGCGCCACGCCGTCGGTCGCCATCTGCAGCAGCCGGTTGCGCGCCTCCGCCTGGTCGGTTCGCCAGCTCCACCAGTTCTGGGCGTTCGCCTGCCCGTCGAGCGTGCCGGCGCCGCTGATGCCGACGTTCGTCTCGTCGAGTGCGTAGATCAGCGGCGAGTAGTTCATGAGCTCGGTGCCCTCGAAACGCGTCAGCACGAGCGGCAGGTAGGCGTCGGCGTCGGGGCGAAAGGCCAGCGTCGCCCCTTCGCGCAGGTGCAGATTGACGTGCGATCGCAGCCGGATCGCGCCGGTCAGGAAGCGCCCTGGCGGCACGACCACGCGTCCGCCGCCGGCGGCGCGGCAGGCCTCGATCGCGGCGCGGATCGCCGCCGTGCAATCCGTGGCGCCGTCTTCGGTGGCGCCGTGCGCGGTGATGTCGACGTCGCGCGCCGGGAACGCGGGATCGGTGATCCGCCGCAGGATCTCGGCGGCCGTACTCCACAGGTCGTCCTGCCAGGCGTCGAGCCAGGCGGGCGCGCGTGCTGCCGCGAGTGCCGCCGCCGCCGCAGTCACGAATCGCCGTCGCGAGATGCCGGTCATGGCCGCATGATAAGCTGTCGCGCTACGATCATGCTGAAGGACACGCTCTACCGCGTCCGGCGCATCGAAGGGCTGCAGCAGCTGCAGAAGCGCGGCGAAGGCGGGGCGCGCGAGATCAGCAGCCTCCGGCTGCGGCTCGCCGCGGGCGCCACGCAGAAGTTCCATATCGCCGGCGAGGAGACGATCGTCGTGCTCCAGGAAGGGCGCGGCACCTTCACGACTCCTGACGGCTCCTGGACCCTGTCGCGCAACAACGTCTTCGACGAACGCGGCAGCGGCGTCTACCTGCCGCCGGGTGCGCACCTGACCGTCCACGCCGAGACGCCGCTCGAGGCGATCCTGTTCTCGGCACCCGTTCCCGCCGGCGGCAAGGCGGCGGCGGTCGCGCCGGCCGACGTCGAAGTGAACGCGCGCGGCCGCGGCCACTACTCCCGCGAGGTGCACAATCTCTTCGTCACCGACGCGCACGCCCGGAAGCTGATGGTCGGCGAGACCTACAACCCGCCCGGCAACTGGAGCAGCTATCCGCCGCACAAGCACGATGGCAAGGACGGCGAGCCGGTGCTGGAGGAGATTTATTACTATCGCGTCCTCCCCACGCACGGGTTCGGCCAGCAGCTGCTCTACGCCGCGGACGGTGAAACCCATACACACACGGTGAAGGACGGCGACGCGGTGCTGCTCCCCTACGGCTACCACCCGGTGTCGTCCCCCCCGGGCTACCGGCTCTATTACCTGTGGGCGCTCGCCGGGCCGGAACGCCGGATCGCGCTGCACGAGGATCCGGCGCACACGTGGATTCACGAGCTCGCATAGCCGGCGACATCGAGCGCCTCGGCATCGTCGCGGTGATCCGGATGAAGGATCCGGCGAAGCTGCGGGCCGTCTTCGACGCGCTGGCCGACGGCGGCGTCAAGGCGATCGAGGTGACGATGACGGTGCCGGGAGCCGTCGATCTGATCCGCCAACTCGCGGCCTCGCTGCCGGCCGGCGTCGTACTCGGCGCCGGAACGGTCATCGACGTGCCCACCGCCCGCGCGGTGATCGACGCCGGCGCACGCTTCATCGTCTCGCCGGTGTTCCGGCGTGACGTCGTGACCACCTGCCTGGAGCACGGAATCGTCGCCGCGCCTGGGTGCTTCTCGCCGACCGAGATCCTCGACGCGCACGACCTGGGCGCCGACATCGTCAAGGTGTTTCCGGCGACGGCGCTCGGACCGCAATACATCAAGGATCTGCGTGCGCCGATGCCGCAGTTGAAGCTGATGCCGACCGGCGGCGTCACGCTCGACAACGCCGGCGACTGGATCCGCGCCGGCGCGGTCGCGGTCGGCGTCGGCTCGGCGCTCCTCGACACGAAAGCGATCGACGAGGGCCGTCTCGACGTCATCGCCGCCAACGCGCGCCGCATCGTCGCCAGCGTCGCGTCCGCGAGAACGTAGGCCATACCGGCAGGCTGGGCCTTCGGGTCCGGCGCAAAAACGCGGGCTGGACCCTCAGGTCCGCCACGAACCCGAGAGGAATATGCCACCACGCGTCGTCACCTTCGGCGAGATCATGCTCCGCCTGGGGTCGCCCGGGTTCGAGCGGCTCCTGCAGTCGGCCGCGCTGACCGCGACCTTCGGCGGCGGCGAGGCCAACGTCGCGGTGAGCCTGGCGCAGTTCGGCCTGCCGAGCGACTACGTGACGCGGCTGCCGGTAAACGCGCTCGGCGACGCGGCCGTGCGCGCGCTGCGCGCCGAAGGGGTCGGCACCGCGCACATCGCGCGCGGCGGCAGCCGCCTCGGCATCTACTTCACCGAAAGCGGCGCCAGCCAGCGGGCCTCGACAGTTCTCTACGACCGCGCCCACTCAGCGATCAGCGAGATCCCGCCCGACGCCGTGCAGTGGGAGGCGGTGATGGCGGGCGCAGCGTGGTTCCACGTCACTGGCATCACCCCGGCGCTCGGCGCGAAGACCGTCGCGGCGACGCAAGCCTCGATTGCCGCGGCGAAGCGGGCCGGGGCGAAAATCAGCGTCGACCTGAACTATCGCAAGAAGCTCTGGACCGAGGCGCAGGCGCAGACGGTGATGCGCCCGCTGATGAGCGCCGTCGACGTCGTCATCGCCAACGAGGAAGACCTGCAGTCGGTGCTCGGCGTGACAGTCAGCGGCACCGACGTCACGAGCGGCACGCTGAACGTCGATGCCTACCGCGACGCCGCCGAGCAGGTGACCCGCACGCTCGGGCCGCCGCTCGTCGCGATTACGCTGCGCGAGAGCCTGTCGGCGAGCGACAACGGCTGGAGCGCCGTGCTGTGGGACGGCGCGGCCGGCACGCTGCACCGCTCGCAGCACTATGCCGTCCGCCTCGTCGACCGTATCGGCGGCGGCGACAGCTTCGCGGCCGGCCTGATCTACGGCCTGGTAACCGGCCGTTCGAACGAAGACGCGCTGCGCTTCGCAGTTGCGGCGAGCGCCCTCCAGCAGACGATCCCCGGCGATTTCAATCGCGTCACGCTGGCGGAAGTCGAAGCCCTCGCCAACGGCGACGCGTCGGGCCGCGTGCAGCGGTAGTCGCAGCGGCCCTGCCGGCTATCTGACGAACACGTTCGGCATCAGCGCCAGCGGCTCTCCGCGACGGAACACCTGCAGCGGCGCCGCGAGCGACTGGATCACGCGCGGGTTGGTGAAGCCGAGCATCGCCGCCAGCGTGCCGGCGCGGTCGGAGGCGCCGAACGGGTTGGTAAACACGTCGTAGAACGACTTCCTGGGCGGATAGATCACCAGTTCCACGTCCTGGTCCTGGGGAATCTTGGCGCGCTGCTTGGCGATCGAGATCGCGCGATCGAGCCCGCCCAGCTCGTCGACCAGGCCGATCTGCTTCGCCTGGAGCCCGGTCCACACCCGGCCCTGTCCGACGGCGTCGATCTTCTCGGGCGTCGTGTTGCGCCCCTGCGCCGCCTTCTCGACGAACGTGTTGTAGGTCGCCTGCATATTCTCGAAGACGCGCTGCCGTTCTTCCGCCGTGAACGGCCGGACCGGCGAGTAGAGATCGGCGTAGCGCCCCTTCGCCACACCTTCCATGTTGAGCCCGAGCTTCTTGAGCGTGCCGTCGATCACGAACTTCGTCAGGACGACGCCGATCGAGCCGGTCAGCGTCGAGGGCTCCGAGACGATGACGTTGGCCGGCATCGCGACGTAGTAGCCGCCGGACGCCGCCACGTCCGACATCGACGCGATCACCGGCTTCTGCCGCCGGGTCAGGAACACCTCGCGCCAGATGACGTCCGAGGCGATCGCGGACCCGCCGGGGCTGTCGACCCGCAGGACGATGGCCTTGATGCTGTCGTCGGCCCGCGCCTTCCGCAGGTATTCGTCGATCGTGTCGGATCCCGTCACCTGGCTGCCGGTGGTGTCGTAGCTGCTTTTCCCGGACGCGATCAGGCCGGTCACGTAGATGACGGCGACTCGCTGGCCGCGGTAGGCGGATGCGCCGCTCGCCTGCCGGTAGTCGTTCATGTCGACGTAATTCACTCTCGGCGCGCCGAGCTTGACCTTGCCGTCGAGCTCGTCCTCATAGGCCACGTCGTCGATCAGTCCCGCCTTGAGCGCGTCCTCCGAGAGAAACGGCCCGTGATCGATGAGCGACTTCACGTCGGCCTCGCTCTTGTGCCGGCCGTCGGCGATACCGCGCACCAACTGCTCGTAGAGATCCGTATTCAGCGATTCGGCCATCTCCCGGTGTGCCGGCGTATAAGAATGCTCGGTGAACTCGTTGAGCGCCGTCTTGAACTCGCCGATGTGCATGCCGTCGGGGTAGGCGCCGATCTTGTCGAGCATGCCGCGCATGAACAGCTCGTAGCTGGCGACGCCGGTGAGATCGAGCGTGGCGCTCGGCATCAGGAACACCTTGTCGCACGCCGTCGCCAGGTAGAACTCCTGCTCGCCGCCATACTCGAGATATGCAACGACCGGCTTGCCCGAGCGCCGGAAATCGGTGATCGCGTCGCGGACCTCCTGCACCTTGCCCCACAGCGCGCCGGCGCCAGACGGTTTGAGGATCACGCTGGCGATACGGCTGTCGGTCTTGGCGCGGCGCAGCATGTCGACCACGCCACGCACGGTCGGAGCCGATTCGAGAAAGGGCCCGAACACCCCGCCCGGCTCAACCTCGTTCAGGTCGCCGCCGATCCGGAGCACCAGCGTCGAGTTGCGCGCGACGGCCGGCTCGCGCCCGAACGCCGACGCGATCAGCAACAGGCCGGCAGCAGACACGGAAATCGCGAGGACGATGAGGACGATGACTATCCAGACACCGCGGCGTATGGCCATCCTCTTATTGTAGGCCGGTCTTCGGACCTTCGGCTGGGCCGACAAGGAAGCCAACCGGAAGATGGCGATCGACAGCATCTTCCGCATCGTGTCGCAGTCGAAGGCGCTGACCAGCGCCGTCATTTTGTCGCTGGTGGAAGAAGGCAAGCTCGGCGCGACCGATCCGACCGACGACGGTTTGACCGGTTTCGTCCCCGCGACGCCGCCATTCGCGGCACGCACGACTCCGTTGGCGGCATACGGCGCTCGGGCCGCCGCCCCTGTGCGAGGCTTGGGCCCTCATGACGATCGTCACACCGGCGGTCCGAGCCCTTCGTGCCACCCCGGCGTTTTCGGCGGTGGCCGTTCTGACCATGGCCGTCGCCATCGCGTCGACGACGGCAATCTTCTCGGTCTACGACCAACTGGTCGCGCATCCGGTGACGCTCCCGGATCCGTCTTCACTCGTCCAGATCTGGATCACCAGCAGCGACCGCGCGATCCAGGCGCCGGCTATCTCGGTCCCCCGCTACGACGATCTGAAGGATCGGATCCACGCGTTCTCGTCGATGGCCGCCTCCGCGCCGGACAGCTTCACACTGACCGGCAAGGGCGACGCCACGCAGCTCAATGGCCTGCGCGTGAGCCCGTCCTTCTTTCCGACGCTCGGCATCATGCCGGCGCGCGGCCGCAATTTCAGCGCGGCGGAAGACGTCGTCAACGGCCCGGCGGTCTGCATCATCAGCCACGAGCTGTGGCTGGCGGTCCTCGGCGGGCGCGACTCGATCGTCGGCGAGACCATCGAGCTGAACGGCACCGCATGGGAGGTCGTCGGCGTGATGCCGCCCCGGTTGACGGCACCGTTCGGACAGGTCCAGGTCTTCGCGCCGCGCGTCTTCGAGGTCGGCGGCCTGACGCCGGCGCAGATCAAGATCGGCGCGACCGTCGCGTCGGCGATCGCCCGCCTCAGGACCGGCGCGACGCTGGCGCAGGCGCGCGCCGAAATGTCGGCCGCCGACGGCGGCTACAAGGCGCGCAATGCGGGCAACATCGACGCGCGGGCGCTGATGGACCCGCGGACGTTCGTCGGCTCGCTGGTCGGCGGCGTCGCCCCGACGATGTACACACTGCTCGGCGCGGTCGGCTGCGTCCTGCTGATTGCCTGCACCAACGTGGCATCGCTCTTCCTCGGTCGGCTGCTCAAGCGCCGCAAGGAGATCGCCGTGCGCATGTCGCTCGGCGCGAGCCGCGGCGCGATCGTACGGCAATTCCTCGCCGAGAGCCTGCTCTTCTCGGCGGCGGCCGGGGCGCTCGGCGCGACCGTCGCCGTCTGGACGCTTCGGGCGCTGCGGCCGGTCCTCGCGTCACAACTGCCCCCCAACGCCACCCTGAGCCTGAACTGGCGCGCGCTGGTCGTCGCAGCCGCCGTCAGCCTGGCCGCAGCAATCCTCACCGGACTCGTTCCGGCGCTTCAGGCCTCCCAGCCCGATCTGGTCGGTCAGTTGAAGGACAGCAGCCGCGGATCGTCGTCGGGCCACGGCGGACGCCTCCGCCAGGTGCTCATCGTCGCCGAGGTCACACTCTCGGTCGTGCTCCTCGTCGGGGCGGGACTGCTCGTCGAGAGCTTCGTCAAACTGACCGCTACGGAAACCGGCATCGAGGCCGGCGGCGCGGCGTCCGCGTTCGTCGGACTGCCGCCCGCGCGCTACCCGACGCCGCAGCAGCAATCGGACTTCTACGAGCGGGTCATCGAACAGCTCGCCGCCCAGCCGGGCGTCGGCAGCGCCGCCGCGTCGCTTGCGACACCGCTCAACGGCGGCATTCGCACGCCGTTCGGCGTCCTTGGGCGGCCGCAGCCGCCGATTGCCGAGCGCCCGCTCGTCACGTTCGACGTGGTCAGCGAGAATTACTTCCGGCTCCTGCGGATCCCGGTCGCGCAGGGACGGACGTTCTCGGCGGACGATCGGCTGACCTCGACGCTCATCTGCACGGTGAACCAGGCGTTCGCGAAACAGGTGTTCCCCGGAGGGTCGGCGATCGGTCAGGTGCTGCTGTTCGGGATCAACGACCGGCACGTCGAGATCGTCGGCGTCACCGGCGACGTCAAGAGCGTCGGCGTCAACGCGCCGGCCCCCGCCGAAGTGTATTTTCCGCTGCGCCAGCTCGCCAAGCCCGGTATGAACGTCATGGGCAAGACGGGCAGCGACCCGGCGATGCTGCAGGCGGCGATCAGGAACGCCGTGGCGGCGGTCGATCGCACGCAGGCGGTCTCGTTCTTCGCAACGCTGGAGAGCGCGTTGGCGCAGAGCCTCGGCGCCCAGCGCCTCGTGGCCACGCTCACGGGCCTGTTCGCGGCGCTGGCGCTGGTCCTCTCGCTGCTCGGGCTCTATTCGATGCTCGCCCACCTCGTGTCGCAGCGGACGCCGGAAATCGGCATCCGCATGGCGCTGGGCGCGACGCCGGGACAGGTCGTCGGCATGGTCATGCGCAGCGGGCTGGCGCTGGTGGCGGTCGGCCTGGCGCTCGGGCTCGGCGGCGCTGCCGCCGCGAGCCGGCTGATCCGGCAGCTGCTGTTCGGTGTCGGGCCCTTGAGCGCGCCGATCTATCTGGCGGTCGCGGCGGCGTTCGGCCTCGTCGCCGCGCTGGCCTGCCTGGCCCCCTCGCTGCGCGCGTCGCGCATCGACCCGCTCGTGGCGTTCCGGACGGAATAGTCTGCGCGACGCTTCTAGCGTTCGGCCAGCATCGTTTTCAGGTTCGCTTCCAGATTGTCGGCGTCGACGATGCCGATGTAACTGGCGGCGATGCGGCCGGATCGATCGATCAGGTACGTGGCGGGAAGAGCGGTCACCTTGAACGCCTTCTCCGCACTGCCGTCATCGAGAAGGATCTGGTAGACCAGGCCGTGCGCGGCGGCGAAGGGCTTGACGCGTGACCAGCCTTCCGCGGCCGTCTTCAGATCCTCATACATGATGTCGAGCGATACGCCGACGATGTTGACTTTGGTTTTGTAGCGCTGGTTCAACGTGACGAACGACGGAAGTTCTGCCTTGCATCCGCCGCAATCCGTCGCCCAGAGATTGACGACCACCGGCTTGCCGCGATGGTCGGCAAGACGCCACCTGTGGCCGGAGGCATCGCTAAGGCTGAAGGCCGGCGCGTCCTGGCGATCGGCGACGGCCTGCAGCTCTGCCTGAACGGTCTTCTGTTGAACCACCCCGGTCGGTGCCACGAACGAGAGCACGACCAGGAACAGCGTCACCAACTGCGTCAGTTTCATTCCTCCTCCTTAGCGGCCACGAACACGGGAGTACGTCGCAGGGTCAACCGTGAGGGGAGTCGCGCAACGCGGTGCGCAATTCTTCATGTGACCTCAATCCAGTTGCAGCGCGTACGCCAGGCCGCGTCGCAGCGCCGCCTGCTTTGGGCCCGCCAGCGTCGCGACGGACCCCGTCAGCGTCCGTTTGAACAACAGCGTCAGGAAATCGCAGCGGATTGCGCTGTCGGCGGGGAGGCCGTCGGCAGGCCCGACACCCACCTCGGTGCGCAGTCCCAGCGTTTCGCGGTAAATCGGCGCGCACACCACCGTCTCGACGTCCTGGTGCGACGCGATGAAATCGCAAGAGACCACGACATAAAAGCCGGGTTTGCCGCCGCGCTGCGGCACTCGTTCCCGCGTCCGGTAGATCTCTCTCCCCCGCAGCCCATGTCCCGCGTTACGCGAGCGCGTGGTCGATCGGGAACGACTCGCCGGTCCAGGCGCGCTGCTGGGTGAACGGAACGTCCGGGCCCGACCAGAACGGGTCGCTCCAGTGGAGGCCGAGGGGCAGCAGCGCGACGCTGCACAGGTAGAGGGATCCGGTCGAGATGTACGTTTCGCCGACGCCCGGCTGGCGGCCGCAGAAGCCGATGCGGAGCCAGCCGTCGGCGTCGAAGGTGTCCGGCGCATCGAGTGTGCGCCTGATCACGGCGGTCAGCGCGCCGCGCACCTGGGCGGGCGCGACGCCGTCGGGCAGCGCGCCGCGCAGCGCCGCCTGGGCCAGCGCGTGAAAGGCGCCGCAGCGATACGCCAGCGAACGGCCGATCGGCGGGAACGTGCCGTCGGGCCCGATCATCCGCTCCTGGACCGCGGCGTAGCGCTTCGCGCGCTCGTCGATCCGCGCCGCCATGTCTTTCACCGCCGGCACGCGCGCCGAGAGCGCCGCCGCCACGTCCACCAGCATCGGCTGGATCACGAAGCTGTTGTAGTAGTCCCAGTGGAACGACGGACCGTCGCCGTAGGCGCCGTCTCCCTTGTACCACTGCTCGTGCTCGCGGACCGCGTACTCGACCCGCGTCGCGTCGAACGGTGCGCCGAGCGCGTTCAGGCCGGCCTCGACCATCGCGGTGAAGAGCAGCCAGTTGCTGAAGGCCGGCGAGATGATTCGCGTCGACTCGAGCGCGGCGATCAGATTTGTCCTGGTCGTCCCTTCGATCTTCGCGAGCAGCGACGTCGGGGCCCGCAGCAGTCCCTGGACAAGGAAGGCCGCGTCGACCAGCGGCTGCCGCTCGCGCGTGAAGTTCAGGAAGTCGGGCGATTTCGGATCGACGGCGCGATCGAGCGCCTGCAGCGCCAGCTGCGGATACGCGGGCGCGCCGCCGCTCTCGAGCCACGGGCCGATACCGGCGAGCAACCGGCCGAATGCCTCGAGATGCGTGACGCTGCGGCGGTCGGTGTTCGGCGCCTGCTCGACGGGCATGCGGGCGCGCAGCGTTCCGGCGGCGAGGTTTTGCAGCACGGGCTCGGTCAGCTTTGCCGCGTACTTCCCCCAGATCGCAACTCGCGGCACGGCGGCGTCGAGGAGCGGCCGCATCTCGGGACGGCGTTCAGCGGGAATCGGCGCCTGGGTCACGAACGAGGCGTCGGGGGCGTGCGGACGAGCGAAGGCGAGTCGGGGGGCGACCAGCGCCGCGCCCGCCGCCTGCAGCGCCTGGCGTCGGTTGACCTTCACCGCTTCTGCCCGAGCCCGAACTGATCGCCGGCGCGAACGATGCGCGTCCCGTCGAAGACGACTTCGACGACTTTTTCGCTCTGTACGACGCGGTGTTGTTCGTCGGTCAGCGTCCCGACGATCTTCTTCGTCTTCGCGTCGACGATTTCGCCGGTCGACGGCCACACGTGCCTGCCGTCGAGACTCCAGGTGATCCAGCCTGGCTGATCGCGCACCTTGATCGTCGCGATCAGTTTCGGCGCCGCCGCCGTCATATCGAACACGTGAATCGCGCTGTTGTGGCCGTCGGCGAGCCAAAGCTCCTTCTCGTCCGGCGACAGCGCAATGCCGTGGCTCGGGCAGCCGTGGCGCTTCACCTCGCCTTTCTGGAATCCCGGAACCTCGACGTGCTGCAGCACCTTGCCGGTCTTCAGATCGCCGACCTCGAAGCCCAGCAGACCGTTGACGTTCACGTACACCTTCGTCTGCGAGCCGTTGATGGTGAACGGACGGATCACGCTGGCGAACGGACCGACTTCCTGCACGACGGTGTTGGTCGACGGATCGGCGACCGCGAGGCTGGGCGACTTCAGGCCGGCGAGGTAGACGCGCGTGCCGTCCGGCCCCCAGATCGTGTTGTGCGATCCGGAATTCGTCGTCACGTTGCCTTTGATTTCACTCGTCATCGCGTCGACAACGGTCCACTGCGGCCCCTCGAGCGTCGGCACATACAGCGTCCTGCCGTCCGGCGAAATGGCCAGGCGGTCCGCGCCGCCTGGCATCTCGCGATCCCACAACTTCCGGTCCGACGTCAGGTCGAACGCCATCAGCCGCTTGATGGTCGTCACGTAGAGACGGCCGGTCGCGGCGCTGGCCGCGATGCCCTTGACGTTCTCGGGCTCCTGGCCGGCAGGCACCGCCTGCGACGGAATGCGGCGGAGGAACTTGTAGCCGGCGTCGATGTCGTAGACGAGGACGCCGACGCCGCCGTACTCGACATAATTTCGGATGCCCGGCTCGGCGACGTAGAGCAGATGATGCTCGGCCGCTGGCGGGCGTCGCGCCGCCGCCGTCAGGAGGAGCGTGGGAACGACGAGGAGCGTGGTGAGGATGCGCCGCACGGCGCTAACCCTAGCACGATCTTAGCGCGATGAGCGGATCGACGCGCGTCGCGCGCCACAGCGGACCGGCACTGGCGATCGCCACGGCCAGTGCGACCAGCGCGGTGACGCCGGCGAACGTGACGAGATCGAAGGCGCTGACGCCGAACAGCACGTCGGGGGTCCCCGGGAAGCTGAGCGACGCGCGCAGCAACGCCGATAGCGCGAGCCCGCCGCCGAGGCCGACAAGCGCGCCGCCCGAGACGGGCGCGAGGGCGTCGACGACGACCAGGCGCAGGATGTCGGTCCGGCGCGCGCCCAGCGCCAGCCGCACACCGATCTCGTATCGCCGCAGCGACGCGAGATGGGCGACGACGCCGTAGATGCCGCCGAGGGCAAGGGCCAGCGCGATCATCGCGAGCGTGCCGGCAAATCGGGCCAGCGTGTCGATCAGGGCGTGCCACAGCCGCAGCGGTCCCTCGTCGAGGCTGGCGATCTGCAGATCGGTCATCAGCCGCGGGTCGATCGACTGCACCGTGCGCCGGATCGCGGCCAGCGCCCGAGCGGGCGGCAGCGCGGCGCGCACGATCACGCGATCGGCGCCGGAGAGCGGAAGCGGCAGATACACGAACGACGGGTCGACGCGCGACGGGCTCGCCGTGCGCACGTCGCGCGCGATGCCGACTACCGAGAACCTCTGCAGGTTGCCGCGGAAGGTCATGTCGAGGGTGAAGGTCCGCCCGAGCGGATCCTCACCGGGCCAGAACAGCCGCGCCGCCCGCTCGCTGATAACAGCCACGTTGGCGCCCGCTTCGTCGGGTCGAAAGGTCCGGCCGCGGACCAGCGCAACACCGAGCGTCTCGAAGTACTCGGGGCCGACGCGGTTGGCCAGCGTGCGAACGGCGATCGTGCCGGACCGGCCGGATGCGGTCAACGGTGGCGTCCACGTGCCCGCGAGCGGAAGTCGATCGGCGAGCATGACCGACAGGCCGGCCTGCTCGCGCAGCGCCGCCACGAGCCGCGCCTCGATCGCTTTGGCGCGCACGGGATCCGCGCCGCGGGTGTACTCGACGTCTTATCTCGGGATTCCGCCGGACACGGCAACGCCGCCGTGGTCTCAGAGGGCGACACTTGCACAACCGGAATTCCAGGTGCCCGTGGCGACGCGTTTCGAACAGGATTGCCGCGTCTCTTCAAGGAACGTTGGCCCGTTCTGGAAGCCGGAGGCAACCGGTAAACCTTGCGGCGTTACTCGCGACCCGCCGCCAAGAACGAGGGATACGACGGCCATTGCAAGATGGTCGAAGACCGAAAGTGTTCGGCGACACGGCCCTGTCACAAATCTCGCCCGGCCGGTGTCGTGCTTCAATCTTCGCTCCCGGCCAGAGTGCCTACGTCGATGCCGGCGTCAGGCGCGCACGGCGAATCAACGCCGCGCCGACCAGCAGTGGCAGGGCGTAGGGGATCTGATAAACGGTCAGCTCCAGAACCTGTTCCCGCGCACCCGTGGGCCACACGAGATTCGCGGCGAACCCGACGGCCGACAACAGCACCGTGAAGGCGAGACACGCGGCGATCTCGCGTCCTGGCGCCCGCCGCGCCAGCCAGCGCCCGATCTCGAATTGAAGAGCCGCCACTAACAGGATACCGAGACACCGCGCGACCGACGACGCAGCAGACCCGCCGAGCGCGCTCCACGTGTGGCCTCCGGACAATACCATGAGGGTCCCGGCGACAATGCTGAACAGGAAAACGCTCGGGAACATCATCACAAGGCCCAGCACGAGCGCGCGCACCGCGAGGCGTCCGAGCTGCCACGGGTCGGCGGCGAGATCCCGCCACACGAATGAGAGCAGCGTTGAAATCACCGACGCCCAGAACGACAGCACGTGGCGTGCGGGCGTGGCCTCGATCAAGTCACCAACCGCGGCCATCGCGCGTTCCGGCGTCATGACCAGCGACAGCAACCATTCGGCAATCCGAGCGTTACGCATGTGAGACTCCAGGGAGCGTCAGGCCCTGCAGAAGCCGCTGATAGGAGCGCTGTGCCCGCGAAATCGCTTCCACACCTTTGGCGGTGACACGGAAGAAACGTTTGGCCCGCCCGCCGCGCTGAGGCGTCGGGTCGCCCAGCCTGGACGTGACGAGCCCCTTCTCCTCGAGCCGATCGAGCGTCGTGTAGAGCGCGCCCGGGCTCGGGCGACGATCGGTTCTCGACGCGATGACCGTGCGAATCGTCACGCCGTACGCATCGTCTTCCAACCGCAGCACCGCCAGAAGCACCACCTGCTCGAACTCCCCAATCGTCGGCGCAGCGGCCATTAGAACTGCATCATAGATAAAATCGACGTCGCGGTCAACGGGATAAGCGGCGGTCCCAGTGCGTCCAAGTCAAGCAGCCTATTTGATGGCGACAAGGACGGCCGTGACAAGGGCGGCGAATCGATTTCTCTTTCTGGTGGCCAAGGGGCGAGCTATTCACGCCCCCAGGACGGCCGAGGTCCATCACGCCAGGCGTGGATGACGATCGTGCCAGTCGGTCGAGTGCTCGTACGGGGCCTCGATGCGACACAGCCGGCGCAAGAGCTATTCATCCTGAGGTAGGAGGCTGCCGTGGAAAGTGATCGGCCGAGTCCGCGACGACCGATCGCCAGTACTGGCAGAACCTCGGAGACAGGTCCCGACAAGTCGCGATGTGTAGAAGAACCTGAGTGTAGGCCGCCAAGCCGATGTCGCTCCGGGCGAGGGGGCGTTGCCGCCCCGAATGCCGAATGCCACGGTCGTTAGCCGGCGGAGGCCGTTGATGAAGTCCGCCGCGCGCTGCGCGTGGCTGGCTGCCGTGAAGATCGCGCGGCTGTCTGCCTTGAGGACGTCCAGCCAGTTGGCGATGTAGGCGGCGTGGTCCTCGCGCGGCTCAAGGGTCAGATCAAGATCGGCACAGAGGAACGCGGCGCCAAGTTCGGCCACGAGTTCTTCGATCGCGTAGCCTTCGGACCCGAAACGCTTGCTGCCGAAGTCGCGCGCCAGGCGCGATTCATGTGCGGTCCAGTGCGTCGTCTCGTGCGCGAGGGTGGCGTAGTAGCTCTCGGCATCGCGGAAGGTCTCGAAGAACGGCAGCACGATACTGTCGGTCGAGGGCCGATAAAAGGCACGGCTGCCGCCGTGGGCGAGCGTGGCCCCGGTCGCGCCGAAAAAGCATTCCGCACGGGCGATGCGGGCGGACACGTCGAGGCGCGGTGACGCCGGCGCCGTGTACTGCGCGGGCAGTCCGTCGATCTGTTCGACGTTGAATACGGTGTAACCCTTGAGGAAGTGGATGTCGCGCGCGACGTCGACGCCGCTGTCGGTGTCGGTCTCGTGGCGCGTGATGCTGTTCGCATAGACGACGGGCGAGCCTTTCTCGCCCTTGCGGACGTGAGCGCGAAGTTCGACTGCTTGGCGGTAGGTCATCCAGATCGGTGCGGCGAAGCCCTGGACGCTGGCCGACGCCCACAGCGACAGAGTGTTGATGCCGGTGTAAGGCTGGCCGTTGTGACGCAACGGTCGTGTGATGCGCCCGGCGGCGTGTTCGGCGTTCCAGGGCCTGACCCACGGCCGCACGCCGTCTTCGAGGGCCGCCACGATCTTCGCCGTAATGCGAGCGTAGACGTCTTGCTTGGGCGATTGATCGTCCTGAGCGTTGTCGGTGACGGTGCAGGGTTTCATGCTGGCCTCCTTTTTCGAAGTTGACGTTTGCTCTCTCGCCAGAAAGGGAGAGCAAACTCAACCCGGCCGAAAAAGGAGGACGGCGCGGGGGCCGGTGGGCGTGCCGGAGGGACCGAGTGCACAGGGTCACCCGTGACAGCTTTGCTGGCGCGGCCTGTGCGGGACCGACGGCCTAAACACGCCCAGTGGCCACGCGCGCGAAAACCTGCGCTCGACGACAAGTCAGAGGGAGAAGGCAAAGACGACGGTCATCGTCGCCGTGAAGAAGGGGCCGCGGCTCCAGAATGGCGTCAGGCTCGGCGCGCGGCGCACTCAACAGGCGAGGGTGTGCCGGAGAGCGAACGGACAGAAGCCGGCCGACGCAGCTACACGAAGGGCGGACACGCTCTCGCCCGCCCACGGCTGGCGAGTCGGCATGAGGCTGTCATCACGCTTCGCCCTCGATCGCAGCGACGACATCGGACGGCAGTTCTTCGGCCCGTCGCAACGCGTGGCTGATCCGCGACACTTCCAGCTGCCGCGCGGCGATCTGACCAGCGGGCTCTCCGTGTTCGCGAGCGGTGCCCAGCGCACGCTCGTGGCTGACGAGCATGCGACGGAAGATCGGCGCCGCACTTTGTTTCGGCTGCGCGTGCGTGCACCCTAGGCAGACAAGCCCTTTCGGGCAGTACTCACCGGTCGGCAGCGCGCAGAGATGCGTGCCCATGTCCCGCAGGTTGCAGCTGGCGGTGAACGCCGCCCATTCATCCGCGGTCGGATTGCGGAGACTGTCCTCGCCGTGAACAGCGTTGTACAGGCCACGGACAGCCTTCCGGTACTCATCGATCAGCGTAGTGGGATAGAGCTTGGCGTAGACCATGATCGTGTCGAGGGTCGCATGTCCGAGGAGCGCCTGGATGACGTGCACGGGCCGTTGTTGTTCAAATGCTCGGCCGCGAAGACGCGGCGGCAGTCGTGCGGCAAGAGCACGAGCGGGCGGCCGTCCGCTCGGCGCGCGCCCGCCGCGACCGACACGGCACCGAGCCTGGCGCGAATCGTTTGGATGCCGAGCGGACTCGGATGTTTGGCGCCTTGCAGCAGGTACGGCGCGCGCGGGCGTGGGAGACGTTCGTGGTGGTCCCAATGATCGCAGGATGGCACGGCGTCTGCGCCATAGAAGCGCTTCACATGGCGGATGATCTCGGCGATGACGCGTCCGAGACCATCGCAGATGGGAATGACGCGCGCGCGATTGAATTTCGACGGCTTGATGTGGAGCAAGTAGTACACGCGGCCATCCGCGAGTTGGCGTTTGAGGATATCGAGCGTCGTGAGTTCGCTCGCCTCTTCGATGCGGAGGCCGCTCTGCACGAGCAGCTCCACCAGCGCCCAATCCCAAAACGTCGCCGCTTCGGCCGCCGTCGCGCGTCGGTCGCCCGGCTGACGCTGCAGCACCACACCGGCCGCCTTCCAGTGCTGCAACGCACACGCTCGAATGGTCGGCATCTCACGTTCGAGGTCGAGGACCGTCGCCGTGATACGTGCCTGTGTCCGTGCGCGGGCTTTCTCGAAGCCGATGCCCACCAAGTCGCGGCGCATGAGCGGCACGATACGCGGCGCGTATGGCGCAAACGGCGAGTCCGGCTCCGTCGCCCACGTGCAGATGTCCGCAAAGAAGGTGCGGACTTCGAGCAGCCACACGTGCGCGGTCGGGCGCAGGTCGGCGCCGGTGTCTTCGCCGCGCTGGCGTTCGCGCGCACGTGCGATGGCGTACGGACTGTAGGCGCGGCCATGCGCGGGCGCGACGTCTGCGCTCGCCGTGATCTCCGGGTACTGCTCGGCCAGAAATCGCCAGAAATGGCCGAGCGCGATCAGCTTGTGACGAAGCGTGACGTAGACGTGGCTGACGCGAGTCGCGTAGGTCTCGAGATACAGCGCCGTCAGCGCCCTGAAGGGCGCAGGCATGTTCGCCGTGGCAACGAGTTCGGCGACGGTGCGTCGTGGTCGCCGGCTGCGCCGGGTCGTGCCGCGTTGCGGCGTGCGGGTGAGGAGCCCAGTCGACACAGCGCCACGTCGAGCCCGTCCTGGCCCCGCGTGCCGGAGGGAATCTGCGCCAGATCGTCGTCGGTGATCTCTTCAAGCGCGCTGTAGCCGCGCGCGATCAGCACGCGGAGACCGACGGACACGGCTTTGTCTTGGGAACCTCGGCTCTTCCATGGGATCGACGCGGTCTCGCTCCGGAGGCGATCGTGCGCCTGACGCCACTCGTGATTCGCCGGCAGCCGTGCGATCCACCGCTGAAACGGCACGCCGCCCAGCCACGTCCACGTCGGGATCGCGCGCCGAGCCAGCACCAGGGCGCGTGGCCCACCCATCCATTGTCCGGACTCGGGCCGACCATCGTCGACGAGCCAGCGCGGCCAGATCGTCTGCTCGAAGTGGTCCCACCGAGTTTGCAGGGTCCGACCGGGACACGCCAGGAGGGCCGACAGGAATGCCGCACATCCGTCATGCGTCTGCCGCCGCTCGCCGGCCGAGGTGGTGAAGCGATCGATGAGGGCGTGTAGATCCTTGCGGATCTCGACGCCGTCATCGTCTGGCACCAATCCCGCATCCGCCTCGTGACGCGGTGGGACGTACGCCGTCATGATCGTTCTCCATGGGGCGACCGAGTCGCGGTCACCGCTCGCTCCAACTCCTCGATGGTCAACGCGTCATACGCGAAGGCGTACGCCGCGGGCGGTGTCTCGGCCCCTTGGCGTTGAGCGTCTGGCGCCGCATCGGTGCGCGTTTTCACGGCGGCGACGGCGTCCACGAGCGCGCGAGGATCGACGGTGAGATAGAGGTCCGCGGTCGTCGACAGGTGCGCGTGGCCGAGCAGCGCCTGCGTGACCTTCAGATTGCCGCTGGTCTCAAGCACGCCCTGCGCGACCGTGTGACGAAACTGATGCGCGCGCACGGTCGCGCCAACCTTGCGACCGAGCAACCGCAACGCCGATTCGAATGCCGCGTAGGACAACGGCACGCCATGGCCACGACGCTGTGCGACCCAGGCGGCGGCGGTGCGCGCGGGCGTGGGTCGCTCGGCCTGAAGGTACTGACGAAACAGCGGCCAGAAATCATCCGTCACCGGGACGCGATGATCCTGTCGCGCGCCCTTCAGTCGAACGGTGATGGTCTGATGCTGTTCATCGATATCGGACAACGCCATCCCCAGCAAGCCGTGGCGACCGTTGGTGTCGCTCCAGTCCCCAATGCGTTGGCCGGTGCGACACAGCAGCGTCAGAATCGCCTTATCGCGCCACGACATGGCGGTCGTGATCAGACGTTCAATGAGGAGCGGATCGAGTCGAGCCGGCAGTCGTCGGGGCACGCGGCGGCGAAACTCTCGCCGCCGCTCGCGGACGGGTTGATCACGACCCGTGAGTCGGTGGGACACCGTCTCGTCGTCGGGTGTGGACACGGGGTTCGAGTGTTGCTGCCAGGCGCCGTCACGACGGTCATCGTCCTGTCGGATCCGGAACGCGAAGTACGACGCCAGGACGCTGAGACGATGATTGACGGTCCGCGCTTGACGGCCTTCGTTCTGCGGTGGGCGGTCGATCGGAGATGCATGGCGTCTCGGTCCCTGACCGAACGCGCCAATGTACTGGCCGACCACGGGCCGCGTCACGGCGTCGAGGTCGACGCCCGCCTCGTGGAGCCAGCCGGCGAAGTGCGCCAGGCCCCGCGCATACGCACGGACGGTATAGGGCGAACGCGCGCGCTGCTCGAGATAGCTCAAGAAATCGTTGATCGCGGGCACAGGCGCGTGGTCCGGACCGACGACGCGAGGGCGGTGCGGATCGGCCGTGACGTCGACGTTGAAGATCGGCATGGACTCATCCTAAACGCCGCTGTTCGCAACAGCGCGCGTCTCAACGGGAGTACGACCAGCACGGCGGTTCTCGTGGCGTCGGCTGCACCGCCGTCTGTGTTCCGGCTTGGAAGACACTCCGAGTCGATATTGCGTCGACATTGCGATCGGCGGAGTACAAAATCTAGTCAGAGGTTACGATGGTTGAGACGTACGGCCTCACGCATATCAATCTTGCGGTTCGAGACACCGCGCGTGCGCTGCGATTCTATGAGCAAGTCTTCGGTCTCCGTGAGTACGGACGCGGCGATGGCCTCGTCCACACGCAGGCGCCGGGACGACATGACATCCTAACGTTCGCGGAGGACGCCAGCATGGCCGGGACAGTTGGCGGTGTGGCGCATTTCGGTTTTCGCCTCGTGAACCCGGCCGACATCGACCGCGCCATTGCCGAAGTCGAGCGCGCGGGAGGCCGACTGCTCCGGCGCGGCGAGTTTGGTCCAGGGCTCCCCTACGCTTACGTGGCCGATCCGGATGGCTACGAGATTGAGATCTGGTTCGAGTGACAGCACGTCTGGCTCTTGCCTTCGTTCGCAAACACGGCGTCGTGCTTGAGTCCGCGCGAGGGCCCGTCCCGACACTTGCTGAGGTCCTCGCGGGAGAGCCGGTTCGAGGTAACTGGTGGTCTCATCCGAAGAGTCATGAGATCTTCGCGGTGACGCGAGCGGTCCGCGACAGCGACGATGTCCTCGTGTGTCGGCTGATCAAGGGGAAGATCACGTTTGTCCATCGGCGGTTGTGGCCCGCTCTTGTCCGAGTGGCGGGTTGGATTCGATTGGCTCATCTCTCGCGCGTGTCTGAGGTCCACACGAGTTCGGGACGCCACGTGACTAAAGAAGTGCCGTTCCCCGATTGGGTCCCGTCGAATGTCCGCGCAGCTGCTCGAACTCTTTCGGAGGAAGCGGCACTCGCAGCGTTCGCCTGGATCGAATAGAGAAACCGCCACCGCGCATCGGAGTGGGTGCAACAGCGCGCGTCTCAACGGGGTACGACCAGTACTCAGGATCCGAATCCCGAGATAATCCATCGAACACGCGGCTCGTGTCGTAGCCCGTCGTCGCCAGCCGCGACGCGGCAAAACCGCGCAGGAGCAACCCGGCGGCCAGCAACAGCGCCATCGACATGGCGACCTGCGCGCCGACGAACCACCGGCGGATCGCGGTCCCGCCGCTGCGGCCCGACAGCGGCCGTTCGTCCTTCAGGGCCATCGTGAGATCCGGCGTCGAGAGGCGCAGCGCCGGGACGACGCCAAAGGCCACCGCGGCGGCGAGCGAGGCGGCGCAGGTGAACAGGAAGACCGGCAGGTCGGGACGGAGCCCCGCCAGCGGCGCGACGTCGCCATGCGCGAAGAGCCGCACGCCGTCGGCGATCAGCAGCCAGAACAGCCGCGCGGCCCACACCGAGCACGCGAGGCCGGCGGCCCCCCCGAGCAGCGCCAGCAACGTGCTTTCGGTGAGGAGCTGACGGAAGACGCGCCAGCGCGAGGCGCCGAGCGCCAGCCGCAACGCGATCTCCTTCTGCCGGGCCGCGCCCCGCGCCAGCAGCATGTTGGCGAGGTTGGCGCAGGCGATGAGCAGCACCAGCCCGACCACCGCCATGAGGGCGGCGACGAACGTCTGGAAGCGGGCATCGTTGGTCTCGCCGAAGTAACTGGCGCGCTCGAGCGTGAGCTTGACCGTCGCGTCGGTCGACGGAAAGGCCCGGTCGAACGCCGCGGCCAGCGGGCGCATCTGCTGCTGCGCGACGTCGCGGCTGACGCCGTCGCTGAGATGCGCCAGCAGCTGAAAGCGGCGGACCATCGAGTGCGGCATCCCCAGGCGCGCTTCGGCCGCGACCGGGGCCCACACGTCTGGAATCTCGGGCGGATTGGCGGTGCCGATGAACGGCTCCGGCGCAATGGCCGCGACCGTCATCGCGACGCCGTTCAGCGTCAGCGTGCGGCCCGCCACCGAGCGATCGCCGCGGAAGCGCCGGACCCAGAACGGATAGCTCAGCACGACGCCGGTGTCGGCGCCACTATCGCCATCGGGCAACGCGCCCGCCATCGGGACGACGCCGAGCGCGGCGAAGTAGTTCGGGGACACGAACTGGATCCGGACGTGCTCGCCGCTGGCCTCCTCCGCGTGCGTGAGCCAACCCGCCGCGACCACGTCCCGGAAGGCCGGCGCCTGCGCCCGGAGGTAGCGCAACTCGTCATCCGAAAACGCGAATTGGATGTCGCCCCGTCCTTCGCTGGCGAACCAGCGCTCGAGCCGGACGAAGCGGTCGCCGTCCTTGACGGGAAGCGGGTGCAAGGCGACGGCGTCGACGGCGGAAAAGATGGTGGTGTTGACGCTGATGCCGACCGCCAGCGTCACCACGGCCGCACAGGTAAACGTGGGCGCCCGCCGCAGTATCCGCGCGGCATACCGCAGATCCTGCGCCAGCGAGTCGGCGGCCGGCAGGCCGCGCTGATCGCGATAGGCCTCGCGGATGGCCGCCGGGTTGCCGAACGCGAGCCGCGCCGCGCGCGCTGCCTCGGCCGGCGGCAGGCCGCGACGCGCATAGTCGTCGGCGAGCAGGCGGAGGTGCTCCCCCATCTCGTCGTCGAATCGACCGCCGGCGCCATCGATCCGCTCGCCGGCGCCGTCGCGGCCGGTTTCGCGGCGAACGGCGCCGCTCAGCCGCGCCACGAGCTCCCGCCATCGTCCCATCACGATCCCCTTTTGGAAATCAACAGGAGTATGAGCGTGCTCCTGTTGAATGTCAACATGAGACGTGCCGGCGGGCGGCGAAGTTCCGGCGCGATGTGGCAGGATGGTCGGGCCATGCGCCCCACGCTCGCCGTCGCGCTCGCCGCCGCCGTCTCCGTCCTCATCGCCGGCGCCCATGCCGCCGTCCAGTCACCGCCTCCTCACCCGAATATCCTGCTGATCCAGGCCGACGACCTGGGCTACGGCGATCTGAGCTCGTACGGTCAGACCCATTTCAGGACCCCGTCGCTCGACGCGCTCGCCGCCGGCGGCATCCGCTTTACCCAGTACTACGCCGGCAGCACGGTCTGCGCTCCGTCGCGGACGGCGTTGATGACCGGGTTCCACACCGGCCACACCTCGATCCGCGGCAACCTCGAGGCGCCGCTCCCGGCCGCGGACGTTACCGTGGCGATGGCGCTGCACGACGCCGGCTACCGCACCGCGGTCATCGGCAAATGGGGGATCGGCAACGCCGGCACGACCGGCGAACCGAGCAAGAAAGGGTTTGACTACGCGTTCGGGTTCCTCGACCAGCGCCATGCCCACCGCCAGTACACCGATCACCTGTTCCGCAACGGCGAGCGCTACCCGACGGATCTCGAGCACGACTACGTCAACGATCTCTTCACCCGCGAGACCCTGTCGTACATCGACGCCACGGATCCGCGGCCGTTTTTCATCTACCTGAACTACACCGCCCCGCACGCTGAGCTGCGCGCGCCCGAGGATTCCATGCGGCTGTGGCGCGGCAAGTTCCCGGAAACACCGTTCGTCAATGCGGCGGGAGACGCGACGCCGACCGGCAGCGACCAGGAAGTCGCGCCGTACCGCTCGCAAGCGACCCCCAAGGCCGCATTCGTGGCGATGGTCACCCGCATGGATCGCGACATCGGCACCATCGCCGAGCGCCTGCGGGTCAAAGGGATCGAGCGCAACACGCTGCTGATGTTCGTGAGCGACAACGGGCCGCATCAGGAGGGAGGCGCCGCTCCCGCCTACTTCAACAGCTCGGGCGGTCTACGCGGCATCAAGCGCGATCTCTACGAAGGCGGCATCCGCGTCCCGTTCATCGCCAGCTGGCCCGGCACCATTCCCGCGGGCCGGGTCAGCGCCCATCCGTGGGCACACTGGGACCTGTTCCCGACGCTGGCCGAGATCGGCGGCGCAAAGACGCCGCCAGGGCTCGACGGCTTCTCGATGGCGCGGGCGCTACGCGGCGCCGCGCAGCCGACCCACGACGCATTCTACTGGGAGTTCCACGAGAGCGGCTTCCAGCAGGCGGCGCGCATGGGCCGCTGGAAATCCGTCCGTCTGGTGAAGGACGGGCCGCTGGAACTCTACGATCTCGACGCCGATCCCGCCGAATCGCACGACGTCGCCGCCGCGCACGCCGACGTGGTCAAGCGGATAGACGCCTATCTGAAGAGCGCGAGGACGGACAATCCGCTCTGGCCCGTGAAGTGAGCCGGACCTGAAGGTCCGGCCTACATCACCTGGGGGGCTCCGCCTCACCCTCCACCCGTAGCGCGGACCTTCAGGTCCGCCTCACCTGTAGGGCCCCACCTGTAGCGCGGACCTTCAGGTCCGCCTCACCGGTGACCGGATCTGACGGTCCGGCCTACTCCGACTCGATGGGTTCCCGCGCGGTCTCGACGGCGGCGTGCGGCAGCCGCTGCATCATCCGGGCGCAGGCATTCCAGCGCAGCACCGCGTCGTCGTTGTGCGCCGGCTTGAGCGATTCGGCGCGTTCGAAGCACGCCAGCGCCTCGTGCAGCCAGCCGACCGCCGAGGCCGACGAGTGGAACGAGTCGCGCTGCAGCGCCGCCTTGGCGCGGCGCTCGCGGATGATCCCCTTGTAGTATTCGCGGTCGTAGGGATCGGTGAGGTCCCCGATCAGGCCGTCGGCGCGCGCCGCGAGGCTGGCGCAGGTGCCGGCTTCGTCGGGAAACTGGTCGGTCAGCGACAGCAGCAGCGCGACGATCGCGTCCTGGTTGCCGGGTTCGATCTGCAGCACGTCGAGGCAGATGCTTTCCGCCTCGCCGGGCTCGTTCAGCAGCCGGTAACGCTCCGCCTTGGCGAGCGCCGAGGGCACGCCGTCGCGCGAGATCGGCTTCGGCTCGAACATGTGATCCTCCTGCCTGCTCGCCGGGCCTGACGGGCCCGGCCTATGACTGGAACATCCTGAACAGCTTGGTGACCGGATCGAAGTAGCGATCCACCACCCGCTCCTTCAGCGGAATGATCGCATTTTCCGTGATCGTGATGTGCTCCGGGCAGACCTTCGTGCAGCAGCGCGTGATGTTGCAGTAGCCGATGCCGTGCTGCTCTTTCAGCGCCGGAACGCGGTCGGCCGCGTCGAGCGGGTTCATCTCCAGCGCCGCCGCGAAGGTCAGGAAGCGCGGGCCAATGAACTCGTCGTGCAGGTGATGGTCGCGCAGGATGTGGCAGACGTCCTGGCAGAGGAAACACTCGATGCACTTGCGGAACTCCTGGACGCGATCGACGTCCTGCTGGCGCATCCGCCAGGTGCCGTCGGGCGCGTCGGCCGGCCGCGGCGTGAACGGCGTGATCGTCTGCTTGACACGGAAGTTCCACGAGACGTCGGTGACCAGATCCTTGATCGGCGGGAACGCACGCATCGGCTCGACGGTGATCGGCTCGAGCTGGTTGAGGGTGTTGAGCCGCGTCATGCACATCAGCCTGGGGTTGCCGTTGATCTCGGCCGAGCACGAGCCGCACTTCCCCGCCTTGCAGTTCCAGCGCACCGCCATGTCGGGGGCGGCGGTCGCCTGGATCTGGTGGATCGCATCGAGCACGACCATGCCGGGGACGACGTCGACCGTGTAGTCGGCAAAATGACCGCCGCCGCTGTCGTCAGTACGCCAGACCTTGAACGACGCTCTCGTCATGCATGTCTCCGGCAGGCCTGAAGGCCTGCGCTACGCCGAATCTCGCATCTCGCGTCTCGCGTCTCGCGTCTCGAGCCACGCCGAATCTCGCGTCTCGCGTCTCGCGCCCCGCCGCATCTCGTGTCTCGCGCCTCGCGTCTCGCGCCACGCCGCATCTCGCGCCTCGCGCTATGCCTTCTGCTCCTCGATGATCTGCTTCAGCTCGTCGGGCATCGGCGGCAGCGGCACGCGGACGACCTCCATCGATCCGTCCGCCTTCCGGCGCGTGACGATGTTGAACGTCGCGTACTCGGGTTTCCGATCGGGGTAGTCTTCGCGGAAGTGGCCGCCGCGGCTCTCCTTGCGCTCGATGGCGGATCGGGAGATTGCCTCCGACACGGTCAACAGGTTGCTCAGGTCGATCGCGGTGTGCCAGCCCGGGTTGTATTCCCGATGCCCGGTCACCGCGGCGCGGGCGGCGCGCACTTTCAGCGCCTCGAGCTCGACCAGCGCCTGCTGTATCTCAGCCTCGTTACGGACGATGCCGACGTGGCGCTGCATCATGTCCTGAAGCGCCGTCTGGATCGTGAACGGGTTCTCGCCGCCTCCCGCCGCCGCATCGAAGGGCCTCAAGGCGTCGCCCATCGCGCGCGCCGCCTGGGCGTCGTCAACGCCGGCGCGGCTGTGCGTCTTGACGAAGGCGGCGGCGTGCTCGCCGGCGCGCTTGCCGAACACGAGCAGATCCGAGAGCGAATTGCCGCCGAGCCGGTTGGCGCCGTTGATGCCGGCCGCACACTCCCCCGCCGCGAAGAGCCCGGGAATCGACGACATCTGGGAGTCGCCGTCGACGCGAATCCCTCCCATGATGTAGTGGGTCGTCGGACCGACCTCCATCGGCTCCTTCGTGATGTCGATGTCGCCGAGCTCCTTGAACTGGTGATACATGCTCGGCAGCTTGCGCTTGATGTGTTCGTCGGCGTTGCGCAGCTTCTTCTTGATCCACGCGATGTCGAGGAAGACGCCGCCGTGCGGACTGCCGCGACCGGCCTTGACCTCGCGCATGATGCAGCGCGCGACGTGGTCCCGGGTCAGCAGCTCGGGCGGCCGCTTCGCCGACTTGTCTCCCTGGGTGTAACGCCAGCCCTCTTCCTCGTCGGTGGCCGTCTGGTTCTTGTAGGCGTCAGGGATGTCGTCGAACATGAAGCGGCGTCCTTCCTTGTTCAGGAGGATGCCCCCTTCGCCGCGCACGCCTTCGGTGACGAGGATGCCGCGCACGCTCGGCGGCCAGATCATGCCGGTCGGATGGAATTGGATGAACTCCATGTCCATCAGGTCGGCGCCCGCCTGGTAGGCGAGCGCGTGTCCGTCGCCGGTGCCTTCCCAGCTGTTGCTGGTGATCTGGTAGGCGCGTCCGGCGCCACCGGTGGCAAGGACAACGGCGCCGGCCCTGAAGACCTTGAACCGCCCCCGCTCACGCTCGTAGCCGATGACGCCGGCAGCCTGGCCGCTGCTCGTGAGCAGCGACACGACGGTGAACTCCATGTGCACGTCGATGCCGCGATGGATGCCGTAGTCCTGGAGCGTCCGAATCAGTTCCAGTCCGGTTCGATCGCCGACGTGCGCCAGCCGCGGGTAGCGATGGCCGCCGAAGTTGCGCTGCAGGATCCTGCCGTCCTTGGTGCGATCGAAGACCGCGCCCCAGGCTTCCAGCTCGCGCACGCGATCCGGCGCTTCCCTGGCGTGCAGCTCCGCCATCCGCCAGTTGTTGACGTACTGGCCGCCGCGCATGGTGTCGGCGAAGTGCACCTTCCAGCTGTCGCGATCGTCGACGTTGGCGAGCGCCGCCGCGACGCCTCCCTCCGCCATGACGGTGTGCGCCTTGCCGAGCAGCGACTTGCAGATGAGGCCGACCTTGACGCCCGCCGCAGACGCCTCGATCGCCGCGCGCAGGCCGGCGCCGCCGGCGCCAATGACAAGGACGTCGTAGTCGAGCGTTTCGAATGTGTTCACAGCAGGCGGTAGTCGGTCCAGATCCCCATCGAACAGAGGCGGACGTAGAGGTCGGCGAAACCGACGGAACAGAGACTGCACCAGGCGAAGAGCTGATGCTTGCGGTTCATCGCCGAACAGGCGGTGTAGCAGCCCCAGCGCACACCGTTGGTCGACACTTCGTCCTTGCGGCCGCCGACGAGGTGCCGCAGCGAATGGCAGCTGAAGGTGTAGCTGGCGAGCAGCGCCGTGTTGATCGTCAGGACCAGGCTGCCGACGTTGACGTGCAGGCCGTCGGCGAAGCGGAACGACGAGATCGCGTCGTAGGTCAAAAAGACGATGAAGACGAGCGCGATGTAGAGGAAGTAGCGGTGCGCGTTCTGCAGGACGAGCGGGAAGTAGCGCTCGCCCCAGTACGACGTCCGCGGCTCACCCACCGTGCACGCCGCGGGGTCCTGCCAGAACGCCTTGTAGTACGCGCCGCGATAGTAGTAACAGGTGAAGCGGAAGCCGCCCGGCGCCCAGAGAATCAGCAGCGCAGCCGAGAACGGCAGCGCCGCCGGCCACCAGCCCGGCTTGGGCCCGAACCACGCGTGCGGGCCGTCGCCGAAGAGCAGCGGTGAGTAAAAGGGAGATAGGTACGGACCGAATTCGTAGTGGACGCCCTGGAAGGCGGCCCACGTCGAATAGACGATGAAAGCGGAGAGCGCGAGAAAAACCGAGAGGGGCTGGAGCCACCAGAAATCGCGCCGCGTTGTCTCGCCGAACCTTCGTTCAACCAGGGGCCACGCCGTCTGCGCCATGTTGTTGGCGCAACGTTACTACAACTCGCGGCGGCGCGCCGCCTTGGGAGGTCCGGGCCGTCTGCCGTCTCCAGCTCGGCCTTGGCATACAACGTGCCTCCGTCGCTCGAGCATGAGCACATGGCGGGGCTGAGAGTAGGCCGCAGCTACTGGCTGGACACGTTCGCCGGCCGCGCGCAGCGATTGCCGACACTGTCCCGCAACGGCGATGCGGACGTCGCGATCATCGGCGGCGGGATTACCGGCTGCTCGGCGGCTCTCCTGTTCGCGCAGGCAGGCGCGCGGGTGATCCTGGTCGAGGCTCATCGCATCGGCCGCGGCAGCACGGCCGCGAGCACAGCGCTCCTGATGCAGGAGCCGGATGTCGACTTCCGCCACCTGGCCGATCGCTACGGCAGCACGGCCGCGCAGCACATCTGGAACCGCTGCCGGCAGGCCGTGCGCGACTTCCTCCTGCTGCTGCGCCGCGCAGGCGCCCCCGCGATTCGCCGGCTGCCGTCGATCTACTACGCACCCGACGGCCGGGCCCGTGACGCACTGCACACGGAATGGCGCCTGCGGCGGCGGGCCCGACTGCCGGCACGGTGGATCGACGGCGCAGAGGTTCGGGCACGCGCCGGCTTCGATGCGCCCGGGGCCATCGTCACCGAAGGCAATGGCGAGGTGGATCCCTATCGCGCCTGCCTCGCGATCGCACGCTCGGCGGTACGACGCGGCGCAGCGCTCTACGAGTCAACCGCGGTACGGCGGGTCGACCAACGAGGCGGCTCGACGGCCGTGCTGCTCGAGAACGGCGCCGTCATCCGCGCCGGCTGGGCCGTCATCGCCACCGGCTACGCGACCCCGTCGTTCGAGCACCTGGCCGCCCGATTCCGGATGCTCAACACCTACGTGATCGCGACCCGACGCTTCAGCGCCGCCGAGCGCCAGCGGATCGGGCTGGGCAACGCCATGCTCTGGGATACCGCTCGCCCGTACCACTACGCCCGCTGGACGCCGGACGGCCGGCTGCTCTTCGGCGGGCGCGATCGGCCGCAGGTGCACGGGCGGAGACGGCCACCAGCGCTGCGCGCCCGCGCCGCCGAACTGATGGACGATCTCGTCACCCTCTACCCGATGTTGCGCGGCGAGCGTGCCGAGTACGCGTGGGAAGGACTCTTCGCGACCACGCAGGACGGCCTGCCCTACATCGGCCGCCATCGCCTCTATCCCGGCCAGCTCTTCGCGCTGGGCTACGGCGGCAACGGCATGACGCTCTCCTTCCTGGGCGCGCAGGCGCTCGTGCGCATCGCGCTCGGATGCGAGACGCCGGACGATGCGCTTTTCGGTTTTGGACGGCAGCGGCTGGACCGCTGACGCGCCTCGGTTTTTCAGCGGCTCGACGCTACGACCACTTCTGATCCCATCCGTCGCGGCGAGGCGCGGCGAAGCGGGCGAGCGAGAAGGCCGGATCCGGCGCGGCACCGTCGAGAATGCACGAAGCGAGCAGCTCGCCAATCGCCGGTCCCATCTTGAAGCCGTGTCCGGATCCACCGCCGGCGATCCACACGTGGTCGGCCGCCGGGTGGCGATCGACAATGAAGTGCGAATCGGGCGTCGACTCGTATTGGCACACCTCAGTGCCGACGAGCGGCGCATCGGCGAGCGCGGGAAACCGCCTGGCGAGGAAGGCCCTGGCTGCCGCCACACCGGCGCGCGTCGCCTCGCGCGGCGCGCTGGTCGGATCAATCGGCGGCCCGGAGGTATCGTCGGCAATCTTGAAGCCGCGGCCGCCGGCGTCGGGAATGCCGTACATCACCCGTTCACCGCAGTCGAGCCAGACCGGCAGCGCGGGCTCGCTGAATCGAGCGTCGCCGGCGGGTGTCCCGAAGTAGCAGACCTCCTGCCGCGTGACGGTCACGCGGGAGCCGAGCAGGTCCGGGAAGAGCGAGCCGAGCCACGGTCCGCATGCGAAGACGACCACGTCGGCGTGGAGCCTGGAGCCGTCCGCGAGCAGGACGTGGGTCGCGGCAATCGACGCCGGCGTCGCAGCCGCGGCTCGACGATAGATGCCGCCTTCAGCCACGAATCGATCGACGACGTGCGCGCATGCGCGCCGCGCCATGAGATAGCCGGCTTCCGGCTCCCAGAGCACGGAGGTGGCGCCGGAGAAATCGACTTGGGGAAAGCGCGAGGCCGCATCGCGCAGCGACAGCTGGTCGAGGCGTAGTCCTTCGGCGGCGAGCGTCGCCGCAGAAGCGCGCCCGAAGCCGTCGTCCTCACCGAACATCCAGAGCACGCCGGTCGTGCGGAGCAGTCCGGCTTCTTCGGCGCCATGGTCGCGCCAGAGTCGAAGCGCGCGCGCCGCCATGCGCGTGTAGACGACCCTCGACCCGTAGGTGGCGCGGATGACGCGCGTCTCGCCGCCGGAGCTGGCCCGCGCGTGGCCGGCCCCCCAGGCGTCGATGAGCGTCACTGGCGCGCCGCGGCGCCGCAGTGCCAGCGCCGTCCAGCCGCCGAAGGCGCCGGCGCCGACGACCGCGACAGTCACGGATGCTGGGTTGCGGTATGGCTGCGCGAGGCGCCCACCGTATCGGTGATGAACTTGGCGATGTCGTTCTTCAGCGCCTTGTGCGCCGACGGCCGCGTGTAGATCATGTGGCCGGCCTCGAACCAGCCGAACGAGACGCGATCGGTGAACATTTTGTCGTAGGCGAGGTGCCAGAAGTTGATTACCGCGCCTCCGAAGACGCAGGCCATGTCGTAATAGCCGGCCTCGACCCGCACCTTGAGGAACGGGTTCTTCGCCATCGACGAGCGCAGCGGCTCGGTCATGTCCATGTAGCTGTTCTGCACGTAGGTCCACGGCCGGACGTTGCCGGAGCTGTCGTAGTGCAGGTCGCTCTCCCATTTCAGCTCGTTGCGCACGTAGTCCATGAACAGCGCCGTGTAGGCGCCCTGGAGCGCCGTGTTCGACGGGTCGAACTCCTCGTCCTCTCCCGCCGCGTCGAGATCCGTGGCCGTGTAGCGCGTGTCGAGACGACCGACCACCAGACGCTTGTCGCGCAGCAGCTCTTTGCGGAAGCGGCCGGGATCGATGCGCAGGTTCGTCTGCTCGACGTAGGCCTGCGAGAGGCCGGTCAGGCGCGCGATCTTCGCCGCGACGGCCTTGCGCTCGGCGTCGCTGAGTGAATTGCCGCGCAGGAGCGTGGTCGCGTACTCGCCGGTGGCAAAGGCCAGCGCCTCGTCGGCGATCTGCTTCACGCTCTTCGCCTGCAGATCGGCCGCCAGGCGCTTGTGGAACCACGCGGTGGTGGCGAAGGTCGGGAAGTACGAGACGTAGGCGAGATCGTTCTGCGGCCCGGTCGAGATCGACTGATAGGTCAGCAGCGCCGACACGAGCACGATGCCGTTCAGCTCGATGCCGTGCCGCGACTGGAGCTCCTGCGACAGGCCCGCGGAGCGGATGGTGCCGTAGCTCTCGCCGATCAGATACTTCGGCGACGGCCATCGGCCGTAAGTCTTCAGATACTCGTTGACGAAATCGCCGAACGCGCGCAGGTCCCCGGCCTGACCGAGGAAGGGCGTCGGGTTGACCGCCTCGACCGTGCGGCTGTAGCCGGTCTCGATGGCGTCGATGAACACCAGGTCGGTGGCGTCGATCAGCGAATTCTCGTTGTCGACCAGGTGATACGGCGGCGCCGGCTGGAACCCGTCTTCCGCCATCTGCACGTGTTTGGGCGCGAACGATCCCATGTGCAGCCAGATGGTCGCCGCACCAGGACCGCCGTTGTAGAGGAACGACACCGGACGCGTCTTCACGTCTTCGCCGTCCCGGGTATAGGCGACGAAGAACATCCGCGCCTGCACCTTGCCGTCCTCGCCGCGGATCGGCAGCGTGCCAGCGGTGGCGGTGTACTTGATCTCGCGGCCATCCAGGTGGACGGTGTGCGAGGTCTGGGAAATTTTCTCTTCGGCGGCGCCGGCGTATTCGCGCTGACCCGGCGCGGCGTTCTGCTGGTTCGGATTCTGGCCGCGCTGCTGCGCGGCGAGCGGCGCGGCGATCAACGACACGGCGAGGACGAATGCAGTCTTCGGGAGCATCCAGGATGATACATCGCCAGCCGCGCGGCGCGCCGGTTTGCTATCGTCGTCTGTCATGCCGTCACCCGAATCCTACGCGCCGCCGCTCGTCGAGTGTCGCGACGTCACCGTCTACCGCGGTGAGACGCGCGCGCTCGATCGCCTGACGCTGACCATCGCCGGCGGCGAGCACGTCGCCATCCTCGGCCCCAATGGCTGCGGCAAGTCGACGTTCATCAAGACGCTGACCTGCGACTGCTATCCAGCGATCGAGCCGACTCCGTTCACGCTGCGCATCATGGGCCGCGATCGCTGGAGCGTCGCCGAGCTGCGGCAGATGCTCGGCATCGTCAGCCAGGACCTGATCGCCGAGTGCACGCGCGGCAAGTCGAGCGACTTCGCCGAACTGCCGCACCGCGTCACCGGCCTCGACACCGTGCTCTCGGGATTCTTCTCGAGCATCGGCATCCCGGCGCACGTCGGGATCACGCCGGCCATGCAGGCGAGGGCGGCGGCGATTCTCGACCGGCTCGAAATCGCGCACCTGGCGCCGCGCCCGCTCGACGAGCTGTCGTCAGGCGAGGCGCGGCGGCTGGTGATCGCGCGCGCGCTCGTCCACGATCCCGCCGCGCTCGTGCTCGACGAGGTCGCCAACAGCCTCGATCTGCGGGCCGCGCACCAGCTCCGCGAGATGACGCGCGCGATCGCGCAAGCCGGCACGGCGCTCGTGATCGTCACGCACAACCTGTCGGAGATCATTCCAGAGATCGATCGCGTGATCCTGATGCGCGGCGGACGCGTCGTCGAAGACGGGCCGAAGGAGCGGCTGCTGACCTCCGACGCGCTGACCCGCGCCTTCGACTTCCCGATCGACGTCGGCCGCCGCGACGGCTACTTCCACGCCTGGTAGTCGACGCGGGCCTGATGTCGGGTCGGATCGGGAGCGGTCGTCACCGAGAACACGAACGGCTTGTCCTGTGCGACGGCCGTCGCACCCGCGACGCAGCTCATCGCGCACGCCAGTCCGGCCACCAGCCGCACCGACCGCACGTCGAGCGTCATCATGACCGCCGTCTCATCCATGAAGAGTATAACGAGACGCAGGCGATGACGCGCCTCCGGAAGGGCGAAGCGGGAGCACCTTACGAAAGCTGAAACCCTTCCAGATTCCGGTAACTCATCGGTGGCCAGACGCGTGGATTCCCGTGCAATCCGCACGCTGACTCCGGGCAGGCGACTTGCGACGTCTCCTGGAAACAGGAGGCTCTTGTATGTCGTCTCTTCGCCTGGCGCTGGCAGCCGCGCTCCTTCTCATCATCTCTGGCTGCGGTTCCTCATACTCAACACCGACCACACCGACCACGCCGAGTGGCAACGGCACTCCCGTATCGATCGTCAGCGGCGCATCGGTGTTGACGACGACCGCCTTTTCGCCGAGCCCGGTGACGGTCGCGGTCGGCGGCAGCGTGACGTGGACCAACCACGACAACACCACCCATACATCGACCGGCAGCACGTGGAACTCCGGTTCGATCGCCCCCGGTGGCAACTATACGATGAGCTTTCCCACGGCGGGAACGTTCAGCTACCACTGCTCCATCCATCCCGGCATGACCGGGTCGGTGACGGTGCAGTGACGGGCGGCGGCGATTACTGATTGACGCCGCTGGCGAGGAAACCGCCGTCGACGGCGAGGATCTGTCCGGTCACGAACGTGGACGCGTCGGACGCGAGGTAGACGGCTGCGCCGACGAGCTCCTCGAGCTGGCCGTAGCGTTTCATCGGCGTCCGCAGGAGGAACTCCTGTCCGCGCGGCCCGTCGAGGAATCTTGCATTCAGCTCGGTGCGGAACACCCCCGGCGCGATCGCATTCACCGTCAGCCCGTGCGGCGCCCACTCGACCGCCAAGGCGCGCGTCAGACCGGCGATCCCCGCCTTCGATGCCGTGTAGGCGCTGACCTCGTGAAGGCCGACGAACGACGACAGGGAGGCGATGCCGATCAACCGCCCGGATCCGCGGGCCAGCATCGGTTTGGCAAAGACCTGGTACGTGTGCAGGGCACCGGTCAGGTTGGTGTCGATGATGCGCTGCCAGTCCTCGTCGCTCATCTCGATGGTGGGCACGCGCTTGCTGACGCCGGCGCAGTAGATGACGACGTCGATCTTCCCGAAGGCGTGCAGTACCGTGCCGCACGTCTCGGTCAGCGAGCGCCGGTCGAGCACGTCGGTGGCGATGCGCAGCGTGCGCCGCCCCTTGCGCTCGATCTCCGTGGCGACGTCTTCCACGAGCTGGGCCCGCCGCGCCGTCGCGATGACGTCGGCGCCGGCGTCCGCCAGTCCAAGGGCGAGGACTCGTCCAATGCCGCTCGTGCCACCGACGACCACCGCGACACGTCCCTGCAGGCTGAAAAGGTTGGTCGACACGAGGGTGCCATCGTACACGACTTCATAGATCGTCGGTCAGCGGTGTCCGCCCTGATCTAGACTCATCCTCACACGATGACGCTCAGCGGCGGAACCCGATTGGGTCCGTACGAGATTACCGGTGCGCTCGGCGCAGGCGGCATGGGCGAGGTCTATCGCGCCCGCGACACGCACCTGGACCGCGATGTCGCGCTGAAGGTACTCCCGCCGGAGCTCGAACGCGACCGCGCGGCGCTCACGCGGCTGGCGCGCGAGGCACGGCTGCTCGCCTCGCTCGACCACCCCAACGTCGGCGCGATTTACGGATGGGAAGAATCGAGCGGCATCCACGCGATCGTCCTCGAGCTGGTCGAAGGGCCAACGCTGTGCGACCGCATCGCTGCCGGACCGCTCGGTCTCGACGAGGCGCTCACGATCGCGCGCCAGATCGCCGACGCGCTCGACGCGGCGCACGAGCGCGGCATCATCCACCGCGATCTGAAGCCGGCCAACATCAAGATTCGGCCCGACGGACGCGTCAAGGTACTCGACTTCGGTCTCGCCAAGGCCCTGACGCCCGACGCGCCCGCCCATGAGGCGGCGACCGCCACAGGCGCAACCGAAGCGGGCCTGATCGTCGGCACGCCGGCCTACATGAGTCCGGAACAGGCGCGCGGCGAGCCCGTCACGCGCAGCGCCGATGTGTGGGCCTTCGGCGTCGTGATCTTCGAGATGCTGACCGGCCGCCGGCCGTTCGCCGGCGCGTCAACCCATGACACGCTCGCCGGCATTCTGCGCGAGACGCCCGACTGGGAGGCGCTGCCGCGCAAGACGCCGCCGCCACTGCTTCGGCTCCTGCAGCGCTGCCTCGAGAAGGATCCGCGCACGCGGCTGCGCGACATCGGCGATGCGCGGCTCGACATCGAAGAAGCGCGCGGCTCGCTGTCGGGGGCGTCGTCGGGCGCACGGCGCGCGGCAGCCGAAGTGGCCGGCGATCGCCGCCGGCCGCGGGCGTGGGGGCTGGCCGCCGGCGCGCTCGTACTCGTATTCGTCGCCGCCGCGGTGACCGGCGCGTATCTCCTGGGCCGATCGCGCCCCACGACGGCGTCCACGGAGGCGCGGCTCGCGCTCGTCCCGCCCAGAGGCCAGCAGTTCGCGAGCTCCGCCGCGGTGTCCCCCGACGGCCGGTCGATCGCGTTCGTCGCCCAGCACGGCGACGGCACGGAGCGGATGTTGTGGCTGCGCCAGCTCTCGTCGCCAGAGGCTCGAGAGCTGCCAGGCACCAACGACGCGGACAACCCGTTCTGGTCCCCCGACGGCACCACGATCGCGTTCTTCGCGAAGGGTGAGGGAAAACTCATGCGGCTCCGCGCCATCGGCGACGACCCGCCTGTCGTCATCTGCGACGCGCCGTCGGCGCGCGGCGGCACGTGGCTTGACGACGGCACGATCGTCTTCAACATGGTCTCGACCGGGCCGCTCTATCGCGTCGCCGCGATCGGCGGCACGCCGACGGCCCTAACGACGCTGCAGAACGAACAGGGACATCGTTGGCCCTCGTGGATTCGCGGCGGCTACCTCCTGTACTTCGTCTGGTCGACCGGCGCCAGCGGACTGCGGCTGGTGTCGCTCGAGGCGCCCGACAAACCACTCGCCTTCTATCCCGGCCGCTACGGCGGCGAATACGCGAACGGCTTCCTGCTTTCGACCCGCGACGACCACTGGCTTCGGGCCCAGCGAATGCAGTTGCCCAGTGGCACGCTCACCGGCGACGAAATCGCGATCGCCCGATCGCGATCCGGCGACCGCCTCGGACGGGACGCCTGGTCTTCATCCCCGTCTGGCGTCGTCGCTAATTTCGGTCCCATCGAGCAGATGGCGCAATTCAACGCGGTCAGCCGCGACGGCCGCGTCGTCGGCACGATCGGTGAGCCTGCCAACGGTCAGTCCGGCGTCGAGCTTGCGCCCGACGGACGGCAGTTCCTCACCCGGCGCGGCGAGAACAGGCCGTGGCTGTGGGCCATTGACGCGGCGACCGGCGCGGCGACCGTCGTGACCAAGCTGGCCGGCACCCACAATCTCCGGTCGCCCGATGCGGCAACGGCGGCATTCCTTCACCAGGAGCCGCCGCCGTCAGCCACCCAGTTTGCGATCATGACCGTCCCGGCGAGCGGCGCCGCCGAAGCGGCGGTGCTGTTGTCGAGGCCGACGGCGCTCGTCAAGCCCGTCGCGTGGACGCCCGACGGCAAGACCTTCCTCTTCGTGCAAACAGGCGACGCCCTGTTCGACATCTGGAGCATGCCCGTGGGTGACGCCTCGAAGGCGACGCCATTGCTGCAGAACCGGGCCAACAATCCCGAGGGACGGCTCTCGCCCGATGGCCATTGGCTCGCCTACTCGAGCGATCGGTCGGGCGCCTTGGAGGTGTACGTCCAGCACTTTCCCGAACCCGGCCCGCCGATGCGCGTCTCGCAGCACGGCGGCCGATTTCGACGCTGGCGCGCCGACGGAAGGGAGATCTACTATGCCGCCGGGGCAACGCTGATGTCGGCGAGCGTGACGCCGGGCAGCACGCCGGCCTTCGGCACGCCGGAAATCCGCTTCGAGATGAAGCTCGTCACCGATCCCAATCCCATCATCTACGGCACGTACGAGTACGACGTCAGCAGGGACGGGACGAAGTTCATCGTCAACCGCGTCGTCGGCGAGAGCGTTCCCACGCTCGACGTGATCACGAACTGGAACGGCCGTCAGTAGCGCTACGAGGCGATGAACATCGCGCCGTCTTCGACGCTGAGATCCACGCCTGCGCCCTTCGCCGCTTCCTGCAGCGCCGCGTCGAGCATGCCGATCGGATCGGCGCTCACCGCCAGCCGGCGCATCAGCCCTTCGCCCTTCTTCAGGCCGACCGACAGGACGATCTTCAAGCCCTTCCGCTTGCACTTGACCGGCGTGCCGTCCTCGAGCTTCCCGTTCATCGGCTTGAGGTAGGCGTCGACGTAGTGCACGCCAATGCCGGACTTGTCGTCGGTGAGCTGCGGCAGCCTGGTGACCGCCGCCGCGTTGACCTCGCACAAACGCTGTTTCATCAGTGGGCCTTCGTCGTCCGGAACTGATCCATCGCCTCGCGGAAGGCGCGAATGTGATCGGGTGTGCTGCCGCAGCAGCCGCCGATGATGCTGGCGCCGGCCTGGAGCAGAGGCACGACCCCCGCCACCATCTGCGACGGCGTCTCATCGTAGACGACTTTCATGTCCACGAGCTTGGGCTGCCCGGCGTTGGGCTGCGCCATGATCGGCAGACCGGTGACCTTGAGATAGCGCAGGACCGCCTGGCGGGCGCGTTCCATGTCCATCCCGGTGCCGCAGTTGAGCGCCACGATGTCGGCGCCGTGCTGCTGCATGTCTTCCGCGGCGCGCTCGGGATCGATGCCCATCATCGTCCGGAACGTCGAGCCGTCGAGCGTGACGTCGTAGGCCATCGACCCGATGACGCACGCGGCGCCGGCTTCACGCGCGGCCATCAGGCCGAGGCGCAATTCCTCGAGCGAGGTTTGTGTCTCGATGATGACGGCGTCGGCGCCGGCCTCGACGAGCGCTGTCGCCTGCTCGCGGAACGCCTCGCGCACCTGTGTCTCGGTGAAGTCGCCATACGGCTCCATCAGGCCGCCGAACGGGCCGATGTCGCCGATGACATAGCCGTCGCGGCCGGCGAACGCCTCGCGCGCGATCGCGACGGCGGCGGCGTTGACCGCCCTGACATCGTCGGCGATGCCGTGTCGGTTGAGCATGATGCGGCTGCCGCCGAACGTATTGGTGAGGAGGCACTCGGATCCGGCGTCGACGTATCGACGCTGAATCGCCAGCACACGGTCGGGATGCGTCAGGTTCCACGCTTCGCCCGAGCGCCCCTGCTCGAGCCCGGCGAACATCAACTGGGTGCCCATCGCGCCGTCCCCGAGCAGCGGCCGTTCCTTGATTGCCTCGAGCAGCTTCTTCTTCACAGATGCTTCGCCAATGCAAAATGAATCGTTTCGAGCACCAGTCCCCACTTGTGCTGGCGGCTCTCCGCCTCGCAGTAGCAGCCGGCTGGACTGGCCGTCCGCGCCCAGCGGACGACGTCGTCGAGCGGCCGGCCATGGAGGGGAGACTCCGTGGCAATCGCCGCCATCAGCTCGTCGCGATCGCTGATGTAGCGGCACATGGCCAGGTGACCGGTGTCGCCCGCCGCCGGTCCGCACGACTGTTCCAGAATCGGGTAGCCGTCTTCACGCCGCCCGAGCTTCACATGATAGTGGAACTGCAGCGGCCGTCCCATGTTGGTGCAGGTCGTCCCTTCGTAGCGAAACACCGCCGCGACGCTGCCGTCGCCGCGCGTCTCGATCGTCAGGCGCTCCTGGCTCCAGCGCTGCAGCGCCTTGACGCTGACGGTGTAGCTCGCGCCGGCGCTCAACGGATTGACGTCGGCGTCGGTCACGAACGGCAGCTCGGATGGCGCCGGTCTCCGCGCCCGGCGGTACGGCGCCCGGCGATACTGACACGCGGCGTACGAGCAGCTCTCGCACGGGCTCAGCTCGGTCAGCGGCCGCACCCTCTCGACGTGGCGTGTCACGCCGAACACGGCGAGGAGTGATTTCTTCGGGCGCAGCATCCCGGTCTCGAACGCATCCAGCGGCACCGCGGACGGCTGTGGCGCGCGGATCAGATCGAGCAGACTCCCCTGCTCCTCGATCGTCCATTCGGGATAGCCTGGGCTGTAGTGCGGCAGCACCGCGGCGTGCTCCCCATCGGCCCAGGCGCAGAGCCGCGCCCCTGTCATCGTCACCAGCTGCTCGACGACCGCCGATCCGTAGATTTCCAGGAAGAAATACTCGTCGGGCTTGCCGTCCTGCCAGCGGACCTGCGCTTCCGCCTCGAGCTCCGGACCGGCGCCGACCGCCACCAGGAACGCCCGGTCGGCCGCAGCGCCCGCCAGCGTCGCCGTCAGCCGGCTGCTGTGGAATCTCGCGCCGTCGAGGACCACCACACCGCCATCCAGTCGAAGGTGATCGACCATGCGCGCATACGTCCACGGCCGGCCGTGCGCGGCATACCACTCGCGCGCCCAGTCGGCAAGCTCCCGCGCCCGCCCCTCGAGCACCCAGCCCCGCGGATATCCGAGCAATCGGATGTATTCGGCCGGCTGCACGCCGACATCCGGCACGCGGTCCGCAAACTCGATCACCCGGTCACCCGATGGCCCGCAGGGGCGAACTGGCAGCCGTCCACGAAGAAATCGAAAAACGACGGATGCGTCTCGAGGCGGCAGTGCTCCACGCGCTTGACCAGCGCTTCGAGCTCCTGACGCCGTGTGCGCGACACGAGCGCGATCGTCGCCCCCTCGAGCGACGCGTTGCCCACCTGCGCGATCTTCGCGTCGGCGATATCGGGAATGAGCCCGATGCGCCTGGACGCGGCCTTCTTCAGATGGCGCCCGAAGCCGCCAGCCAGATAGAACACGGCCACGTCGTCGAACTGGATGCCGTATTGGCTGAACACGACCTGCAGGCCGGCGATGTTGGCCCCCTTCGCCTGCGCCAGCTCGTTCACGTCCTGCTCGAGCAGGAAGACGTTGCGGCCGGCGTCGAGCGTGACCCGCTCCACACCATCCTCGAAGCGGCCCATCGTGTTCATGCGGCCGGTCCTGAGCAGTTCGCTCAGCAGATCGACCAATCCCGAACCGCAGATGCCCTCCGGTGGACCTCCGCCGATGACGCCCAGCCGGAATGCCCCGTCCTCGTCGATCGCAACGTCTTCAATCGCCCCGTCCAGGCCCGGCATGCCGCACGAGATCGCGCCCCCTTCGAAGGCGGGCCCCGCCGGACACGACGCCGCAAGAATGCGGTGACGATTGCCGAGGAGCAGTTCCGTGTTGGTGCCGATGTCCATGATGGCGACGAGGCGATCCTCGTGCGCGAGATCGGCGGCCAACAGACACGCGGCGGCGTCGGCGCCGACGTGGCCGCTGATGATCGGCAGGCCGTAGACGCGCGCGTTCGGGTGGATCGGCAGCAGGCTGCGCCTGCCGGTCGTCGTCAGACTGGTCGTGGTGCGCCGCCCCTCGGCCAAATCGATCTCGGTGATCGATCGATAGGGGTTCTGGCCGATGGTGTAGACGCTCTGCCGGAAGAACAGATCGCGCATCGTCGAGTTGCCGGCCAGCACGACCTCGTAGATGGTCAGCGGGTTGACCGGCAAGTCGGCAATCGCATGGCTCAGATAACCGGCCAGCGTCCGCATCAGCAGCCGGCCCGGATGCTCGGTGTCGTAGTGGATCCGCGACATGACGTCCGACCCGCCGAAGCGCTGCGGGTTCTCGAACGAGGTGTCGGCGACCTGCTCACCGCTCTCGAGATCGATCAGCCGCACCACCACCGTGGTGGTGCCGAGATCGATCGCAAGGCCGTGGATGGGGCCGGCCGCGCGGGCGATCTCGCCACCGGTCGAGGCGTCGACGACACGCCCGCCGTCGCGTACGACGGCGGGATCGAGCGCCGTCGTCTGGTGGCTGGCCGGGAGGTCGAGCGCCTTCCGCTCGATGCGCATCTGGCCGCGGCGCATCGTGTGGCACTCCACACTGCCGCCGTCCACGGCAATGCAGCACTGGCACGACAGCCGGAACCTGGCGCGGGCGTCGAGATGCCGCTCGCACTCGGTCGGCGGCGACAGCCGCTCCATCCCGTGTGTGATTTCGACGACGCATTCCTTGCATTTGCCCTGAGTGACGCAAGAGGTCGGGATGCGGACGCCGGCCTGTTCGGCGGCGGTGAAGATCGACACGCCCACCGGTGTCTCGATGCGGTGACCGTTAACCGTGAGCGTGACCGGCATGATGATCCGAGCGGCTTGGCCCGTCGGGCGGGCTGGTGTCGCGGATGGCCGAGCGCCTGTGACTAGACACTCTCTTCGGCTTCGAGCTCCTGCTTGACGGCCTGCGCGACCTCCTCGGCCGTACCCGCGCGCTCCTGAGGATCGCTCCAGCGCCACTGCGCGAGGTAGTCGTCGGTGCCCTGCAGCCCGCGCTGCGCGGCGAGCTGATCGATCCGCTCCATGAAGCGCGGATCGAGCGGCAGCGTCACCTCGTCGAGATCGTCCTCGACCTTGAGCTGCGACGGGATTTCCTGCCAGTAGAGGATCGTGTAGGTGGCCACGGCGTCAGGACCGCCTGGCGAGCCGCAGGAACAGGTCGACTGCCGCCGAGGCGTTCTGACCGTAGCCGTCGGCGCCAATCTCGTCGGCGAACATCTGGCTGATCGGCGCGCCGCCCACCGCCATCTTGATGTGCCCCTTGCCCGCCGTCTCGAAGCCGTCGATGACCGTCTTCATGTAGGTCATCGTCGTCGTGAGGAGCGCGCTCATACCGATGATCACCGGCTGGCACTTCTCGGCCGCCGCCATGAACTTCTCGACGCTCTGATCGACGCCGATGTCGACGACTTCGAAGCCGGCGCCCTCGGCCATCATGCAGACGAGATTTTTGCCGATGTCATGGAGATCGCCGCGCACGGTGCCCATCAGCAGCGTGCCCAGCCGTTCCACGGCGCTGTCCTTCGCGCTCAGGAGCGGTTTGAGCACAGCCATGCCGGCCTTCATCGCGCGGGCGGCGATCAGCACTTCAGGGACGTAGAGCACGTTGTGCTTGAAGTCTTCGCCGACGACGCTCATCCCGGCGATCAGGCCCTCAATCAGCACTTCATTCACCGGACGTCCGTCCGCGAGGGCGTCCTTCGTCCGCTGCTCGACCTCTTTGGCGTTGCCCTCGTAGAGGTACTGATTCATCAACGCGTAGTCAGGCATGGTCCCCTACACCCGGCTCGTGTTGAACTCTGCGAGCGCCGCGAGCATCGCGAGGATGTTCTCTCGAGGCATGCCGGGGGACACGCCGCCGCCCACCGAAAGGATGATCCCTTCGCCGCCCGATCCCTCGAGCACGTCGAGGGTGGCGTCGCGGACTTCCTCGGGCGTGCCGCGCACCGCGATCTCGAGCGGATTGACGTTGCCCATCAGGCACATCCGATCGCCGACGCGCTGCTTCACTTCGCGGATGTCCTTCTGCTTGCCCCAGTTGAGCACGTTGAAGCCGGCGTCGGGCAGATGGTTCAGGCAGGCGTCGACTTCGGCGTCGTTGTGATAGAGCTTCACCCAGTCCTTCGGGAACGCATCGCAGATCCGCTTCAGATACGGATGCGCGAACTCCATGTAGTGATCTTCGTTGATGAAGCCGACGATGTCGTCGAGGATGAAGATGCCTTCGACGGTGTCGCCCATCACCTTGTGCTGCGCCTTGAGCCAGTCGATGATGACGCGCGTGCAGAGGTCGATCAGCTTGTGGCAGCCGTCCGGGTTCTCGACGAGCTCCACCATCAGGTTCGTCGTGCTGCGGACGAAGCCGGCCGTGCACAGCGGCCCGCGCGAGGTGACCATCGGCAGGATGTAGCCGTGGTCGAGGATCTCCTGCCGGTGCATGCCGATGCGGTGCAGGGTCATGGCGGCGAAGGCGTCCGCCTCGACTTCGTACTCGGGGAATTCGTCGATGTCTTCCAGCCGGTAGAGCGTGTGGTACTCACTCGGCGTGTTGTCCTGCCAGAACTTGATCTTCGCGCCGAGCACCGACGGCTCGGCGGCCATGCCGTACTCCATCCACCAGGAGGGCACCATGATCACGTCCGGGAACTCGCGCATGATCTTGAGGTTCGCGTCGAACCACAGGCGCGGGTCGAGGTAGTAGTCCATGTGCTTGATTCCGAGGTATCCCGGAATCCACGGGCTGTCGACGATGAGGGCCATCGGCACCTTGTCGAGCTTTTCGCGCCGGGCCGCCCGCTTGAAGATGTCCCACTGCTCCGGTGTCATGAAGCCAGCATTATATGCGCGGCGCCCTTGACGCGGCACCCGCCGGGCGGCATGATGCAGCCGATCGCATGGACCGGCGCACGTTCCTCAAGACCGGCGGTGCGGCGTCTGCGCTTGGCCTCGCGCCGCGGCTGCCGGCTCGATCGACGACCAACCCGCCGACGGCGAAGATCACGCGCGTCCGGATCTACCGCCCGCCCGGCTTCAATCCACTCTTCAATCAGAGCAACATGCTCGTCACCGTCGAAACCGACGCCGGTCTCACCGGGATCGGCGAAGGCGGATCGAAGGATACGCTCGAGCAGGTCGCCGGCACGCTGATCGGCCAGAATCCCTTCAACACCGAGTCGATCTGGCAGGAAGCCTACATCGCCTGGTTCTATCCGCCAGGCCGCGAGAAGGCGCACGCGCTCGGCGCCCTCGATCTGGCGCTCTGGGACATCAAGGGCAAGGCGCTGGGAGTACCGGTGCATCAACTGCTCGGCGGACCGGCGCGCAACTACTGCGAGTGCTACGCGACAGGCGGCGCCGTGCCGCCGGACACACCATCCGGCGCGCGTCTGAGTCTCAAGGAGCGCGCGCGCGCGACGATGGAAGCCGGCTATCGCGCGTTCCGGATGACGCCGGTCGACGTCCCCCCCGGCGACGTCTACGACACGCGCGCGTTCGTGCAGCGCGCCGCGCAGGAATGCCGTGACGTGCGCGACGGCGTCGGACCGGACGGCAACTGGTGCATCGACTTCCACCAGCGCTTCGAGCTGAACGACGCCCTCCGTCTCTGCAAGGCAATCGAGGCCTACGACCCCTTCTTCGTCGAGGACCCGGTGCGCGACGAGCACGCGCTCCAGGACATCCCCAAGCTTCGGCAGCAGACGACGGTGCCGCTCACGCACGGCGAGGAGTGGGGCCTGCGCTGGGACTTCAACCGGCTGGTCGAGAACCACGACGTCGACTTCGTCCGCTGCACGCTGCCCAACGTGGGCGGCATCACCGAGCTGATGAAGATCGCCTCGCTCTGCGAAACGCACGCCGTCGGGATCGTCCCGCACTTCACCGGCCCGGTGGCGACGGCGGCGCTGGTCAACTGCCTGTCGACATTCTCAGGTCCGGTCCTCCTCGAATACAACTACGGCGGCCGCCCGATCGACTATCTGCCGGAGTGCCTCGATTTCAAGAACGGCAAGGCCTACTTCAACCAGCGGCCCGGCCTCGGCGTGACGGTCGATCTCGAGCGCCTGACGCTCGTCGGCGAAGTGACTGAGCCCGGGCGCAAGAATCTCTACCGGCGGCCTGACGGATCTCTCACCCACTGGTAGGGCGATCGAGGATGCCTCCTGCCGCGCGCGCCAGCGCGAGAAGGACTCCGGTGAACAGCAGCGTGTCGGCGAAGTAATTGACGCCCTCGAGCTGGACGCCGACACCCGGATTGGACAGCGCGGCGATCATCACGGGGACGTAGATGACGAGGAGCAGGAGCAGGAGCCAGCCGCCGGCCGCGGCAGCCACCGTGCGCGTCCGCGTCGTCAACACGCTCGCCGCCGCGGCGAGGAGCGCAGCGCCGGTCACGTAGTCGATCAGGGGCCGCGCCGGAACCCATGACGGCATCTCCTTCGCGAGCGGAACGCCTGGCATGCCCAGCGGATGAAGGAAGTGCTCGACGCCGAACACCAGCAGCGCCGCGATGGCGCAGACACGACCGACCGCAATCAAGCCGCGCCAGCCGGGCTCGCGCCTCGCCGCCATGGCGCAGCCAGCGAGGAGCCAGCCGGCGCCGCCGAACGACATCTCGCGAAATACGATCATCCAGATAATCCGGTCGTGCGGCGTCCGCAGCGCTCCCGGGAAGTGGATCATCGCGACGAACAGGAACATCGTGAGGCCGAACAGCAGCCCCGACCAGCGCACCGCCACGCGTGTCGCGATGCTCAGGGATGCCGCCATCAGCGCCACGCCGACGAGGTACGCCCAGAAGAGACGCCCCGGCATGTAGCGGGGTACGAGCGGGAGGACGAATCGCACGCCGAACAAGTGCAGCGCGCCGAAGACCGCCAGCGGCACCGCGACGCAGACGTTGGCCAGCGCGACGATCGAATCGAGGCCGCTGGCGCGAGCGACCTCGTGCTTCGCGGCCAGCAGGCCGATGACGAGTACGACCAGGCCTGCGCCGCACATGCCGGCGACTGTGGGCGTGATCTCCAGGACGCGTGCAAGCATGCGACAGACTCTACACCGCGCTGACGCCTGGGACCGGCAGTGGGACGGCCTGGGGTCAGGCGGGCCGCGAAAACTGCTTGCTGCGGACGATCTCGGCGACTTCGAGCGTGTAGTGCTGGTACCAGCGCTCGCGTCCGGTCTTCTGCGCGACGAGATGTCGCGCGTGCAGCCGCCAGGCGCGCAGCGTCTCCTCGTCCTGCCACCAGACGAGCGTCAACCGCTCGCCGTCGGCCGCGGTGAACGCCTTCACGTCGACGAAGCCGGGCATCGATCGCGCCGTCTCGAACATCTCCTGCGCCATTTCGGCGTAGCCATCTGGCTCCGGCACGAGCCTGGATCGAAAGAGGACGACCAGCATGGGCGCAGGTTATAGCACGGCCGCCGCGCCGGCGGGAGCGCCGCGGTGGCATTGGACGCTAGCGAAGCGTGAAGGCAAGCTCGACGATCACCCGCGACGCGACCGGTTGCGCGAGCAGGCGGCTTGGCCGGAACCGCCACTGACGCACGGCGGCGATCGCCTCGCGGTCGAGACCGGGATCGAGCGACCGGGTGATGCGGATGCGGCTCGCCTCGACGGTGCCGTCGGCGCGGACCACGATGTCCATGATGACTACCCCCTGAATCTTGGCGCGCATCGCATCGACGGTGTAGTTGGGCCGCACTTCGCGCACCAGGATCGGATCGCTCACTCCTCCGACGCCCGGCGTGAACACGTCGCCGGCGCCAGGTCCGTCGCCGGGCCCGATGCCGTCGCCGCGGCCGCCGCGGCCATCCGGGCCGGCACCCTTGCCGGGCGCCGCGCCGTCGATCGGCGTCGGCGCGCCGGGCAGCACAGCGACGCTCTCTTCGACGATGGCCGGCACCGGCGCGACCGGCGGCGGATCGGTGGGCGTGAGTGTGGGCGGCGGCACCAAAGCGATCGGCGTCGCTCTACGCAGCGGCGCGCGCCGGGGCATCGTCGGGGTCGGATCCCCGTCGCCGCCGACACGTGAGCCGGCGGCCACTCTATAGACGATGCGCGCCGGTATCGACGCGTCGACGGCGGTCGCCGCGAGGCGCGACGCGTCCAGCGCGGCGTAAACCAGGATCCCCAGCAGCGCGAGGTGCAGGAACACGGAAAGGCCTGGCCCTGTCCACGCGCGGCGGTCCATGCGGCTAAGACGCTGCCGGATCCGATTCGGCCGGCGGTGCTCGACTCGCGCCCGCTGATCGGCTAGAATTGGTGATTCCAGACGGTCGTGCCCCCTTCGTGCGGAAGTGGCGGAACTGGCAGACGCGCAAGCCTCAGGAGCTTGTTGCCGCAAGGCAGTGAAGGTTCAAATCCTTTCTTCCGCACCAACTAACTGCTTCTATCGGTTCGAGTTCGTCTCACCGACCTGCCCCGTCTCCAGAATGTCTCCAGCCATGCGCGTCGCCCTCGGGGCTTCCAGCAAGCGAATCGCCTGATCGAGAGCCGCCGCGCTGAGATGCATGTAGCGCTGGTGTGGTCATCAAATCTCGATGGCCGGCGAGCTCTTGAATTGCTCGCGCCGGTGCTCCGCGCATGGAGAGGTGCGAACAGAACGTGTGTCGGAGAATGTGCGGGCCGGTGTTGTCGAGCCCGGCTCGTCGCGCAGCGCGGCGCACGCGGACGACAACCGCTCTCCGACACGCGTGTTCACACGCTTTGCCGTGGCAGCTGTGTTGGCGGGGATCGGCGCGGCAACACGACACACGCGACGACAGTTCGACGCCTTCAGTGAAGTGCGATTCGACGATTCATGTCACTTCATAAGCGCCAGCATTCGGCCTTGGAATGACTGGGTTATGACCGTTCAGCTACCTCAGAGTTCCTGCCCCTTGGCAGCGTGGCTCGCCAGCAAGAACGTCTTGGGAAATCTTCCTTCGCGACAGATCTTGAATGAGCCGAAGTCCTTGTACCAGGCTCCGTCCGGGGCGTCCGGATTCGATTCTCTCCACAGCTTCAGCTGATAGAGGTCTTCTGCGGTGATCTTGCGCTCACGGAGTCGTTCAAAAAGATGGTCGCGGAGCGCCGGAGGTACCGCTCCACTGGATCCGGGGCATCACTCGCCAAAGGTCATGACGGCGAGTTCTTCCTTGAGGCGGCTCTGCTCTTCCGGATCGCGTGAACGTGCCAAACGGTCCGCCAAGTCGATGAAGCGTTTCCTTTCCTGGTGCCGGGCTTCGATACCGGACTCGATGAGTTCGACGATGATGCGGTTGGCGCTTGTGCCGTTGGTTTTTGCCAGCGATTTCACCCGACGGACGACGCGCGCCGGCAGCGTGACGCTCTGCCTGACGCGTTTTTCGACGATAGCCATAACATCATTTTACACCACGTTGCACCAAAGTGCACCGCTGTGGCACTTCCCGCGACGTCTGCCACTGTCTCACTCACTGCGAGACCTCGTGAGCTGGTCATGCAGCCGAGGCTGTGGCAGTCCGCCTACGCCCGCGACGGACGCCTGCGATGTTTTAATGGTCTCGCAAGCTCGACCATGGTTCACCGCGGGCCGCGCGAATTGCGGGTAGCAGCGTGGCGACACTTGCGGTGAACAGCAGCACGACGATCGACAGGCCGTACGCAGACGGCTCGAGCGAAGAACCGTTCGCCAAGACGTTGACCGATCTCAGGATCGCGACGCAAATGCCCGCGCACACGCATCCGCCAGCCACCCCGAACACGAACGGCCAGCGCAACGACCAGAAGAACAGGACGACGATGTCGCGCCGGCTTGCGCCGAGCGCGACGCGCACGCCCATCTCGTGCGTCCGCTGGGCGGCGGCGAACGCCGTCAGGCCGTAGATGCCAATCACCGAGAGGAAAAGTGCCAGCATTGCCGGAATTGCGATGACGTCGATCACCGCGTCGTATCGGCCGGCGGCGCCCGCGATTATCATGGCGACCGTCTCCGGACGCGCGGACGACTTCTGATCGAGCCTCAGCACCTCCGCGCGAATGCCTTGCATCACCGGCCGCGGGTCCCCGTCAACCCTAAGCACCGGCGCGAGGCTCGTGAGTTCGGCGCTGTAGATCGGCTGATAGATCATTGGCTCGTCGGGCTCGGTCGGCCGTAGGCTCGACGTGTCCCGGACGACGGCGACAATCTGGGCCAGGTCGTCGTTGCCGAAGCGGATACGTCCGCCAACAGCCTCGACACCTCGAAAGAAGGTCCGCGCAAACGAGTCCGAAACGACGATCGGCATGACCTGCGCCGGTGTTCGTGCCTGGAGGTCGGAGAACAGACGTCCCGCCAGCACGTGTACGCCCGTCACCGCGAAGTATTCCGGCGTGACGCAGCGGAAGGAGGCGACGAGCGTACGGCCGGGGGCCGTGTCCAGTGAAAAGGACGTCCGCGGCATGCCGCTAAACGGAGGCGGGCTGGCGAGGGCCACCGCGCGGACGCTCGGTAACGCCTGGAGACTGGGCACCAGCCGGTCGTAGAACGCGCGCGCCAAGGGGCCAGAGTAGCCGGAGTGCGACAAGTCGACTGTGGTGACGATCGTCGCGTTGGCGTCGTAGTCGAGCGTGGTATGGACGAGCCGATCCTGCGTCCGCACGATCACCCCGATGACGATGAGGAGCGCCAGGCTGATCGAAAGCTGGTTGGCGATCAGCGTTCCGCGGAGCGTCGGGCTAACTGCGGGACCGCCGCCGCTTCCGGCGCCCCTCAACGCCGTGATGATATCGACCCTCAGCGTCTCCATCGCCGGCGAGACACCCGCAACGCACCCGGCCAGTAGAGCGAGCCCGAGGGTGCCGGCAAAGACATGCCAGTCTGGCGCGAATCCTTTCAGCAGCGGAAAGAGCGATAGCCGCTCTGCCACGTACTGCGGCACGTAGCAGGCGAGCGCGATGCTGCCAAGCCCCGCGAAACTGGCGAGCGCGATCGTCTCGGTCAGTAGCTGCCGCAGCAGTCGCGAACGGCTGCCGCCAAGCGCCAATCGGATGGCCATTTCCTGTCGGCGGGCAACTGCCCGAGCCAGGAGCAGCGTCGTGACGTTTGCGCAGACCATCAACAGGATCAGCACGGTGGTGCCAACACACAGGGCAAACAGCAGCGGCATCGTGCGAACCGTGTTGGGTTCGTGGATGATCGCGCCGTCGGTGACTTGCAGGCCGGTCGCTCGACCGGGGTGAAGACGATCAAGCGATCGCGCGATGACGGCCAGCTCAGCTCCTGCCTGGCTGATCGTGTGCCCGGGCGCCAGTCGCCCAGCAAGGTTCAGCCACGCATGCAGCCCCGCCGGCTCGCGAAAATAGTCAGTCGGGCCATACAGGACGGGCTGCATCGTATACGGGACGTACAGCATCGCCGCGATCGGACCGCCGACCGCATCGTCCGGTGCGACGCCAACGACCGTGAGCAGATTGTCATTCAGCCGCAGCGTGCGCCCAATGATGTTGGGATCGGAGGCGAAATACCGATTCCAGCCCCGTTTCGTCACCACGACGACCGGCTCCCGGCCAGACCCCGAACAGTCGCTGTCGAGCAGCCCGCGCCCGAGCTGCATCGGTCCGAGATGCGCCGAAAGGAAATTGCACGATACGAACACGCCCCGTAACGAAATACCGTCGCCGTCGCCCTCGCCGAGCCTGAACGACGCCCACCGCTCCGCCGTCACGGCTGACAACGTGCGCGTGTCGGACCGGATTGCCGTGAAGTCCTCGAGGGTGACCATCGTGTCTGGGCCATCCGACGCGGGACGCGCCGATCCGGACGGCCGCGCGTAGACATGCACGAAGCTATCGGGATCGCGCGTTGCCCACGGACGGAACAGCAAACCGTTGAATAGGGAAAAGGCAATCGAGTTGATGCCCAGCCCCACGATGAGAGTCAGCACGACGGCGATCGACAGGGGACCCGCGCGCCGAATGACCCGGACGTTGTAGCGGAGGTCCTGCGCGAGCACGTCGAGTTCGTGGCGCAGCTCTCTCTTCCCACGAGCTTGCCCGCGGTCTTCAGCTGACCGGCACATGATGCCGCGTACCCACTGGCGGAGGGGCATTACTGTGGGAAACACTATCACTGGCTATGTTCGGTTGAGCGATGAGGGCCGATCTGGGCCACGGCGCGACCACTCGGGTTTGA
>DASXLB010000055.1 GCA_036496585.1 Vicinamibacterales bacterium | reverse complement strand
ATAGGGCACGCTGGTCAGCCGCGCGCGCGCATGCTCGACTTCGTTGACGCCGGTGAACTGCACGCCGAGCCAGCGCTCCTGGCCCTCGGCGAAGAGCGCGAGCGGCAGGCCATCGGGCTGGGTGGCGCCGAGCTGCACGGTGTAGCGCCCGCTGGCGTCGAGCGTGACGTCCTGCGTTTCCTGAAAGAGCGGCGCGCCGCCGGTCGCGTCGGCATAGACGGCGAGTGTGACGACGGCACCCGGAGATGCCGGCTGGCCCGACGCGGGTTGATAGGTGCCCGTGACCGTGATGAGACGGGGCACCGTCACTGTGGTGGCCATCGGTGCCTGCGCGTGCGCGAGCGCAGGTGTGCACACCGCGAGAACCGCTGCCACGGCCGTAGCCGCAACGCTTCGCATAAGACCTCCGGATCCGTTGTGGGAGATTGCGGAACTCTTCCGCAGCGTCGGGATCCTATGGCAACTTCGTTGTGTTTTACGCAGCCGCGCGGGACAAATTTACCCAGTTTCTTTGTCGACGGAGTGTCCTAGCGCTGGCGACACTCGTCAGGGGCGAGAATGGGATCGCTGAGGAAGACTTATTGAAGGCGTCGACGTCGAAGTCTGCTGAACGAGGAACTTCGCGGCGTTTCTATGGTGAACGACTGCTTCATCGAACACCCGCGCGTTCGTCGTCACCGACGGCGCGCGGGCGTTGAACAATCCGCGTGTGCACGGCGGTGTGTGAAACCTACCTGCCGGGAATGACGCTCCCCTGGGCCGTGCCGTTGACGCCATTGAACGCGAATCCGCCGCCTTCAACCGAGAATTCGAAGTCCTTCGTCCGCACGATGAATTTGTCGTCGCTCTCGTGATAAGCGAACGGCAATGGGTCCAGCTGACCGATCTTCACGGCGCCGTCCACGATCACGATCTGGAAATTCTGCGGCAGCGTGAACGACGCGTTCGGATACCAGTACGAATTACTCACCGCTGCATCGAGCACAGTCTGCCCTGGCTGAGGCGTCGGCCCCGGAGTGGGAGCCGGAGTTGGCGCGGGTACAGGTGTGGGAGTGGTCGGAGCGGGAGTTGGCGTCGGCGGATTTGCCGGTGCCGGATCGGTCTGCACCGTTGTCTGGGTGGGCGTCGTTGTCGTCGGGCTCGTCGGCGAGTTGCCGCCACAGGCGGCCACGAACCCGAGTAGAACGATTGCGACTGTCCGCTTCATCTTATCCTCCTCGGCAGACCCCCACCCACTCGGCGCAGGTGTATCTGCTTGCCGAGGTCGGGGACTATCCGCCGCGCCGCCGTATCACTGCCGGTGGTAGAGCACGACTGATGCCAGCCTACGGTCCAGCTGGAGGCGGTCCAGCCGTTGGGTAGGCGGGGATCCCGTGCCCGGCTCCTCACTCAGTAATGGGCGGGGCATTACAGGACCGACGTCCACGGGGGCCTGCCCGGCGTCGGGCTGGGAAGCGACTGCGCGACGAATTCCAGCAGCCACGATGCCGGCAGACCTAGGGAGGATCGGAGATAATCCATGGGTCCCGCAGCGCCTCGACATCGGGAATCCCATCGTCGCCGACTGCTCGCTGAGCACGGCGGCCGCGCCGCGCCAGGAGATCGAAATGAACCGCCGCGGATTCCTTCGAACCGGCCTGCTCGGCGGCGCTGCGGCGCTGCTGCCGCGAATGGGACGGCCTGCCGCCCGCGAGGTTGCGATCGCGGTCGCTCCCGACGACCCGATCGCCGCGTCCGCGCCCGCCGCGAAGGCGATCGAGGCATTGGAGCGCGCCTTGCGCGACACCGGCATCGACGTTCGCCGCGTGACGCGTATCGCCGACGCGCCGACTGGCGTCCGCTGCGTGGCGGTCGCGGGTCACCTGCATCCGGAAGCAGCCGCGGCGATCCAGCGCCTGCCGCGCCCGCTCGGCGATGGGGCCGAGCGGCTGGCATTGTTTTCCAGCCGCGCGGCGGGACGTGACGTCCTTTTCGCGTGCGCCACCGACGCGCGCGGACTCTCCTACGCGGCGCGCGAGCTCGCCGATCGTGTGGCCATCGCCGCCGATCCCCTCGCCGCGCTCGCGCAGCCGTCACCGGCCGTCGCGCGTCCGCTCAATCCCGTTCGCAGCGTGATGCGCCAGTACACGAGCCGGACGCTCGACGATGGATGGTTTCACGACCGCGAGATGTGGCCGGCGTATCTCTCGATGCTGGCGGCCTCGCGGTTCAACCGGCTGCACCTCGGATTCGGTCTCGGCTACGACACGCTGCAGCAGGTCACCGACAGCTATCTGCTCTTCATCTATCCGTTCCTGGTGGACGTGCCCGGCTACGACGTGCGCGTGTCCGGCGTCGAGCCTGCCGAACGCGAACGCAACCTGCAGGCGTTGCGCTACATCAGTGAGCAGACGGTCGCGCACGGGTTGACGTTCCAGCTCGGCGTCTGGATGCACGGGTACGAACTGATCGACAGCCCGCAGGCCGGATATCGCGTCGAGGGGCTGACGCCCGCGACGCATGCCGCCTATTGCCGCGACGCGCTCACCGCGCTGCTGCGCGCGTGTCCGGCGATTTCCGCCGTCGCGCTCCGCATCCACGGCGAGAGCGGGGTCAAGGAAGGCAGCTACGATTTCTGGAAGACGGTCTTCGACGGCGTGCCGCGCGCCGGGCGCGCGATCGAGATCGACCTGCACGCCAAGGGCATCGATCAGGAGATGATCGACCGCGCCCTGGCGACCGGCATGCCGGTGAACCTCTCGCCGAAATACTGGGCCGAGCATCTTGGGCTGCCGTATCACCAGGCGGACATCCGTGCGCTCGAGCGGCCGGTCGAGGGGCACACGGGCGCCGGGCTGATGACGCTCAGCGAGGGGTCTCGCAGCTTCACGCGCTACGGCTACGCCGATCTCTTGCGGGAGGACCGCCGCTATACGGTGCGCTTCCGCGTGTTCTCCGGAAGCCAGCGGCTGCTCGCCTCGGCCGACCTGGCCGCCGCCGCCGCGCATGCGCGCGCGTTCACATTCTGCGGTGCCGCCGGCACCGACCTGATGGAGCCGCTCACCTGCCGCGGCCGCCGCGGCACGGGCATCGCCGGCGCAGCGCGCAGCGGCTACGCCGATGCCTCGCTCGACACGCGCTGGGATTGGGAGAAGTTCGCGCTCTGGTATCGCACCTGGGGACTCGCGTGCTACGACGCGGCCACGCCGGCGAGCGTGGCGCTGGCTCCGCTCGCGCAGGGCGACCCCGCCGCCGCCGTCTCCCTGGCTCGTGCGTCGCGCATCCTACCGCTCGTCACCACGGCGCATCTTCCGTCGGCCGCGTGCGACGCCTACTGGCCCGAGGTCTACTGGAACCAGCCGATGGGCGCGGAGCGGCGGCCCAATCCGTACGGCGACACGCCGGCGCCGAAGACCTTCATTCACGTCAGCCCGCTCGATCCGGAGCTGTTCTCGAGCATCGCCGAACACGCCGACGATCTGGCGAACGGCCGGGCGAGCGCGAAGCACTCGCCGATCCAGGTCGCGACGCATCTCGAATCGCTCGTCGCCGGCATCGCCCCGGTCACCAGCGGGGCTCGCATGACTCCGGCCGCGCGCCGTCTCGCCGTCGACGTCAAGATCCAGGCGGGGCTCGGCCGATTCTTCGCGGCAAAACTGCGCGCCGGCGTGTTATACGCGCTGCATCAGCAAACCGGCGATCGGGCCGCGTTCGACGCTGCCCTCGAGCGCTATCGCGCCGCGCGCGCCGCCTGGGCGGAACTTGCGTCGGCCGCGCAGGGCGTCTACGCCGCCGATCTCTCGGCCAGCGACCGGCTGTCTGAGCGCGGCCAGTGGAGCGACCGCCTGGCGGCGATCGACGACGACATCGCGCGCCTGGCCGAGGCGCCGCCGCCAGCCGTCGCCCAGCCACCGCGTGTGGCCGGTGCCGTAGCGCAGGCGCAGGCGACCGTCATGCCGGCCGTCGTCGACGGCCACCACGCGCCACCCGATCGATTCGTGCCTGGACGCGAGCTGCCGCTGGCGCTCGCAGTGCGCGGCAGTGCGCCGCGCGAGGTCGCCTGCCATTACCGGCACGTCAACCAGGCGGAGCGGTTCGAGCGCTTTGGGATGGAGGCGGATGGCGGCGAATGGCGCGGCCGGATTCCCGCCGCCTACACCGACTCGCCGTATCCGCTGCAGTACTACTTCACCGTGCTGCTCGCCGGCGGCGGCGCGGCGGTCGTGCCGGGGTTGGGACCCGAGTGGCTGGGCACGCCGTACTTCGTCGTCCGGCGAGCCTGACGGTCTTGCCTCACTGCGCTCGGCATCACTTCACTGCGAGACGGGTCTTCAGCAGGAACTCGCGGCCTTAGGTCAGCCTGTAGGGCGCGCGCATCGGACGCGACAGCTTCGCGTTGGCGTCGTCGTCGTTCTGGAAGCGTTCCTTGATCGGATCCCAGTGCAGCCGGCGGTCCGCCCGCATCGCGATGTGGTGCAGCAGGCACGCCGAACACGAACGGTGCGCGATCTCTACTGGCGCGATCGGCTCCTTGCGGGAGGCGATCGACTCGAGCCAGTTCAGGTGGTGCTCGCGGCTCTCGGGAAGGTGAATCTCGTTCGGCCCGATGACCGACTTGATGATCTTCGGATCGCTCGATGCCAGCGCCGTCGCGTCCTGTAGCTTGGCGACCGGATCGCTGCCGGTCACCGCCTCGTTCCCGCGGGACACAAAAATCCAGCCGTCGCGGCCGATGAACTTGATGCCGTTCGGAAAATCGCCGCTGATCACCATCGTCACGCCGTTCGCGTAGCGCCCGTAGGTCTTGAAGTCGCCGTGGACGTCCCACAATCCGCTCGCCGGGAACTTGGCGCTGCCCCAGATCTCGACCGGCCCGGTGTACTCCGTGTCCATCCCCCAGTGCGCCGAGTCGACGTGATGCGCGCCCCAGCCGGTGATCATGCCGGCGCCGAACTGTTCGCAGCGCAGCCAGCCCGGACGGTCGAAGCCGCTCTGCGGGTGAACGCGCTTCTCGGTGTAATAGACGTAGGGCGTCGAGCCGAGCCATGTCTCGTAGTTCAGATTCTGGGGCACCGACATCTCGCGTTCGACGTCGCCGCTCGGGTCGCCCGGCAGGCCGACTTCGACCGTCTGCAGCGCACCGATGCGTCCATTGCGAACGAGCTCGGCGGCATAGCGGAACTGGACCGTCGAGCGCTGCTGGCTGCCGATCTGGAAGATCCGTCCCGAAGCGTGGACGGCGTTGCTCAGCGCGCGTCCCTCGGCGATCGTCAGCGACGCCGGCTTCTGCAGGTAGACGTCCTTGCCGGCCTGCACGGCGGCAATCGCCACGAGCGCGTGCCAGTGATCCGGCGTGCTGATGACGACGGCGTCGATGTCCTTGTTGGCGAGCAGCTCGTGATAGCTGCCGTAGCCGGTGACGCCGTCGTAGGGCTTGCCGGTCTGCTTGGCATAGAAGTCGTTGACGAAGGTCTTCCCGGCGGCGACGCGGTTGGCGTCGAGATCGCAGACGGCGACGATCCGCGCGACGTCGTAACGCAGGATGTTCGGCATGTCGTGCGCGCGCGAGATGCGCCCGACGCCGATCGCGCCGACGTTGATGCGGTTGCTCGGCGACGTCCTGCCGAACACCGTCGCCGGCACGATCGCGGGAAAACCGGCGGCGGCGGCGATCGTGCCGGCGGCGCCGAGGAACTGCCGTCGCGTGTGTCTGGCCTTCATGACTTATGCCCTGAAGTTGATCGTCTGCGCCTGCTTCTGCGCCTTGATGGCGAGCTCCATCGTGAGGAACGTGTGCGCCTGCGGCATCGCGGTTTCCGTGCGGTTGACGATATCCGACACGAGCCGGGGTCCGAACGGCAGGTCGCCATCCTTGCAATCGATATAGCGTGTGTCCTTCTGATCGACGATGAACAGATGGTCGCCGCCGGGACGGCCGGCGATGTCGACGTACTTCCGCAGCTCGATGTAGCCCTCGGTGCCGAGAATCGTCAGGCGTCCGTCGCCCCAGGTCGACAGGCCGTTGGGGGTGAACCAGTCCAGCCGGACGTAGCCCGCGCCGCCGTCGCCGCGCAGCACCATGTCGCCGAAATCCTCGAACTCGGGCTTGTCCTTGTGCGCCACGTTGGCAATCTGCGACGAGACGACGTCGGCCCTGGTCGAGCCGGTGTAGAAGAGGAATTGATCGATCTGGTGCGACCCGATGTCAACGAGGATCCCGCCGTAGCGCGCCTTGTGCCAGAACCACTCGGGCCGCGCGCCGCCGGCGACGTTGCCGATGCGGTGCGGCGCGAGGTTGACCGTCTGGATGACGCGGCCAATCGCACCCGCCTGCACGAGGTCGCCGGCTCTGAC
>DASXLB010000054.1 GCA_036496585.1 Vicinamibacterales bacterium | reverse complement strand
GCTCCTCGGGATGGGCGGGTCCAGCCTGTGCCCCGAAGTGTGGAAGAAAACGTTCGGCAGGATCGCCGGGTCCCCGGAGCTTTTCGTGCTGGACTCGACCGACCCGGCTCAGATTCGTTCGCTCGAGGCCAAAGTCGACCTGGCGCGCACGCTGTTCATCGTGTCGAGCAAATCGGGGTCCACGCTCGAGCCGAACATCTTCAAGGCGTACTTCTTCGAGCGAGCGACACAGGCCGTCGGTGCGGCCAACGCGGCCCGGCGATTCATCGCCGTCACCGATCCCGGATCGAATCTCGAAAAGGAAGCGCGATCCGACGGCTTCCGCCACATCTTTGCGGGCGTGAAGAGCATCGGCGGCCGCTACTCGGCGCTCTCGAATTTCGGCATGGTGCCCGCCGCCGTCATGGGACTCGACGTCGAGAAACTGCTCGACGAAGCCGAGCGCATGCTTCACGCCTGCGCGCCCGGCGTCCCGGCGGACGAGAATCCCGGCCTCGTGCTCGGCACGATCCTCGGTGTGGCGGCCACACAGGGTCTCGACAAGCTGACGCTGATCGCGTCGCCGGGCATTCACGATCTCGGCGCCTGGCTCGAGCAGCTCATCGCCGAGTCCACGGGCAAGCAGGGTAAGGGCATCATTCCCGTCGATCGCGAGTCCCTCGGCGCTCCGGCGGTGTACGGCGACGATCGCGTCTTCGCCTATCTCCGTCTCGAAGACGCCCCCGACGCCGCCCAGGATGCGGCCGTCGCGGCCCTCGAGCAGGCCGGCAGGCCCGTCGTCACGATTCGTGTCGCGACGAAGTACGACATCGCCGAGGAGTACATGCGGTGGGAGATCGCGACGGCGATCGCCGGCGCGGTGATCGGCATCAACCCCTTCAATCAACCGGACGTCGAGGCCAGCAAGATCGCGACGAAGTCGCTGACCAGCGAGTACGAAAAGACCGGGCAGCTGCCGTCCGAGGCGCCGTTCTTCGAGGCCGACGGCATCAAGCTGTTCGCCGACGCGAAAAACGCGGACGCGCTCAAGAGCGCCGCCGGGGCCTCGCCGTCGCTGGTATCGATGCTGAAGGCGCACCTGGGCCGTCTCGCCAAGCGGGACTACTTCGCGCTGCTCGCCTACGTCGAGATGAGCGCGGCGCACGACGCCGCTCTGCAACGCGCGCGTCATCGCGTGCGCGACGCCAGACACGTCGCGACCTGTCTCGGATTCGGGCCCCGCTTCCTGCACTCCACTGGTCAGGGTTACAAGGGAGGGCCCAACAGCGGCGTCTTCCTGCAGGTGACCTGCGACGACGGCAAGGATCTGCAAGTGCCTGGGCAGAAGTACACGTTCGGTCTCGTCAAGGCGGCGCAGGCGCGCGGCGATTTTCAGGTGCTCGCGGAGCGCAACCGGCGGGCGCTGCGAGTGCATCTCGGACCGGACGTCGCCGCCGGCCTCGGGACGCTCGAGGCCGCGATCGAAAAGGCGTTGGCGTAGAACGACATCGTTTCAGCAGAGGTATCGGCATGCAGCTCGGAATGATTGGTCTCGGTCGGATGGGCGCGAACATGGTGCGCCGCCTGATGCACGACGGGCACACCTGTGTCGTCCAGGACGTCTCGGCGGACGCGGTCGCCGGCCTGGCGAAGGATGGCGCGACGGGCTCCACGTCGCTCGAGGACTTCGTCAACAAGCTCTCGACGCCTCGTGTCATCTGCATGATGATTCCGGCGGCGTTCGTCGATTCGCTGATCGAGAGGCTGGTGCCGCATCTGGGCAAAGACGATGTGCTGATCGACGGCGGCAATTCCCACTACCACGACGACATCGCGCGGGCGACGCGGCTCCAGCCCAAAGGCATCCACTACGTCGACATGGGCACGAGTGGCGGCGTCTGGGGGCTCGAGCGCGGCTACTGCCTGATGATCGGCGGCGAAGCGGACGTTGTGAAGCGGCTGGATCCGATCTTCAAGACCCTGTCGCCGGGGCCAGGAGACATTCCGCGCACGCCTGGCCGCGAGGCGCTCGGCGGAACCGCTGAGCACGGCTATCTGCACTGCGGACCGGCGGGCGCCGGGCATTTCGTCAAGATGGTCCACAACGGCATCGAGTACGGCCTGATGGCCGCCTACGCCGAAGGGCTGAACATCCTGAAAAACGCCGATATCGGCAAGCGCTCCCATGAAAAAGACGCGGAGACGACGCCGCTGCGCAATCCCGAGCACTACCAGTACGACTTGAATCTGGCCGACGTCACCGAGTTGTGGCGCCGCGGCAGCGTGGTCAGCTCGTGGCTGCTCGATCTCACGGCGCAGGCGTTCGCCGGGGATCGGGAGCTCGACAAGTTCGGCGGCGTCGTGTCGGACTCGGGCGAGGGCCGCTGGACGGTGGCAGCGGCGAACGACGAAGGCGTCCCCGCATTCGTCCTGACGGCCGCCCTCTTCGAGCGCTTCGCGTCGCGCAATCTGGATCTCTTCCAGAACAAAGTGCTGTCGGCGATGCGGTTCGGTTTCGGCGGCCACGTCGAGAAGAAGTAGCGGTATGGAGAGGCCACACTCGGACGCGTTCGTCTTCTTCGGCGCCAGCGGCGACCTCGCTTACAAGAAGATCTTCCCCGCCCTCCAGGCCCTGGCGCGGCGCGGCAAGCTCGATTGCCCGGTCGTCGGCGTGGCCAAGTCGGGATGGACGCTCGATCAGCTCGTGGAGCGCGCCCGCGCGTCGGTGAAGGAGAACGGCGGCGGCGAGGATCCGGTGGGCTTCCCGAAGCTGCTGTCGCAGCTCCGCTACATCGACGGCGACTACAACGACCCCGCCATCTTCGCGAAGCTGTGCGTGGAGCTGAAGGGATGCATCCGGCCGGCGCACTATCTCGCCATCCCGCCGAGCATGTTCCGCACCGTCGTCGGGCAGCTCGCGCAGGCCGGCTGCACCGCCAACGCCAGGGTCATCGTCGAAAAGCCGTTCGGCCGCGACCTCGCCTCGGCGCAGGAGCTCAACGCCGTGCTCCACGAACACTTCCCCGAGTCGGCGATCTTCCGGATCGATCACTACCTCGGAAAAGAGGCGGTGCAGAACATCCTGTACTTCCGCTTCGCGAACGCGTTTCTCGAGCCGTTCTGGAATCGTCATTTCGTCGAGAACGTGCAGATCACGATGGCCGAGGACTTCGGCGTGAAGGGGCGCGGCAAGTTTTACGACGAGACGGGCGTCATCCGCGACGTCGTCCAGAACCATCTGTTTCAAATCGTCAGCTATCTCGCGATGGAAGCACCCTCGTCGACGTATCCGGAGGCGATTCGAGACGAGCAGGCCAAGGTGCTGCGCACCATTCGGCCGATGAACGCGCAGAACATCACGCGCGGGCAGTTCCGCGGCTATCGCGACGAACCCGGCGTGGCGAAAGACTCGCCGGTCGCTACCTACGCGGCGCTCCGCCTCGACATCGACTCGTGGCGCTGGGCGGGCGTCCCGTTTTACGTGCGGGCGGGCAAGTCCCTCGCGATGACGACCACCGAGGTCATGGTCGAACTGAAGGTGCCGCCGCAGACCGTGTTCGCGGAACCGACGCCGAGGATCGGCAACTACGTCCGCTTCCGTCTCAACCCGCAGGTGGCGATCGCGATCGGCGCCCGCGCCAAGCGGCCGGGCGAGACGATGGTCGGTCGCGACGTCGAGCTGTCGGTCGTCGAGCAGCCGGCTGAAATGATCCTGGGCGATTACGAGCGGCTGCTCGGTGACGCGCTCGCCGGCGATGCCACCCTCTTCGCGCGGCAGGACGTCGTCGAAGCCGCGTGGGCGATCGTCGATCCGCTGATCGCCGATCCGGGTCAGTTGTTCGAGTATGTGCCGGGTTCGTGGGGACCGCCGCAGGCCGACCGGCTGGTCGCCGAGATTGGCGGCTGGAACACACCGCAATGAGGAGCGTCCTCGTGATCGACGTCGGAGGGACGAACGTCAAAGTCGGCACGGCGGGGCGCAAGACGGCGCTGAAGATCCCGTCCGGCCAGACGATGACGGCGTCGCGCATGGCCGCGGCCGTACGCAAGGCGACCGTGGGCTGGAAGTACGACGCGGTGTCGATCGGCTACCCGGGCGCCGTCAAACACGGCAAGCCGGCACACGAGCCGCACAACCTCGGCGGCGGCTGGATGCGCTTCGACTACGGAAAAGCGTTTGGCGTGCCGGTGAAGATCGTCAACGATGCCGCGATGCAGGCGCTCGGCGCGCACGCCGGCGGATGCACGCTGTTTCTCGGGCTTGGCACCGGCCTCGGATCGGCGCTGGTCGTGGACGGGCATTTGGCGCCGCTCGAGCTCGCGCACCTGCCGTACCGCGCCGGTCGCACCTACGAAGACTATCTCGGCGTCCGCGGACTCGCCCGCCTGGGACGCCGGAAGTGGACGGAGCACGTCCACAAGGTCGTCGCGCTGCTGAAGGCCGGCCTGCAGGCCGACTCCGTGGTGCTTGGCGGTGGACAGACGAAGAAGCTCAAGACGCTGCCGCCCGGCGTCCGCGTCAGCGATAACCAGTGCGCGATCCGCGGCGGCCTGCGGCTGTGGGACGCTCGCTAACGACGCCGCACAGGGTTTGCCTGAATCGCCTCGGGCTCAGAGATCCGTCGTAAAAGGCCATCGTATCGACTGACGTCGAGGTAGTGCCACCGGCCGATCGGGGCCCGCGAGTGATCCGAGGCGGCGAACGCCGATACCTTCACGACATGCCTTACGCCGGCGGCGCGCGCCGCCGCGATGGCGGTGCCCCCCGTGACGACAATCATGAAACCCTCACGTCGCGGGCGGCGCGAGTCCTTCAAGAAGCGTTGGAATGAGCTCGGACACGGTCGGGTGGATGTGCATCGCTTGTTGAATGAGGGAATACGGCGCCTTCGCGTACATCGTATCGAGCACGCAATGGATGACTTCATCCCCTCCTGTCCCCAATATGGCAGCACCGAGAATCCGCTTTGACTGAGCGTCAACGACGATCTTCATCAGCCCGTTGGTCTCGCCTTTTTCAATCGCACGTCCAACTTTGGTCATTGGGCGTCTCGCGACCAGGATGGGGTTTCCTTGCCGCCGTGCCTCGGTTTCCGTCAAACCGACGCGGCCGAGCGGTGGATCGATGAAGAGCGCGTACGCCGTAAGTCGATCGGAGACCCGGCGATGAGTTCCATCAAGCAAATTGGACGAGACGATCTCGAAGTCGTTGTACGCCGTATGGGTAAACGCCCCTCGGCCATTGCAGTCACCCAGCGCCCAGATGCCCGGGACGTTGGTTTCCAACTGATCGTTTACGACGATGTATCCGCGGTCGTCCCGCGAGACGCCCGCAGCTTCGAGTCCCAGATCGTCGGTGTTCGGCTGGCGGCCGACCGCCAAGAGCAAATGTGAGCCCTCGATCGACGGACTGCCTTCCTCGCAGTCGACATTCGCGACGACTGAGCCTGCGTCTCCGCCGACGCGGAGGCATCGAGCGTTCAAACGAAGCGCGATCCCTTCGTTGACGAGGATCTCCTGAACGGCAGTCGAGATCTCCGCGTCTTCGCGCTGAATGAGACGCGGTGCCATTTCGATGATGGTAACTTCGGATCCGAACCGCCGGAACATTTGCCCGAATTCCAGGCCGATATAGCTGCCGCCGACGACGAGAAGATGACGCGGCAGCGTGTCGAGGGTCATCATCGAACTGTTTGTCAGGAACGGCACTCGGTCCAATCCCGGCATCGGCGGCACGGCCGCGCGTCCGCCAACATTAATGAAGAGGCGATCGGACTTCAGGACCTGGCCCCCTACCGCGACTTCGCGGGCCGATTCGAATCGGGCGTGTCCGGTATGGATCTCACAGTTCGGCAGCGTGCGCAGCAGCTTATCGACTCCTGCTCGAGATCGTTCAACGATCCCATCCTTCCTGGCCTTCACGCTCCTCATGTCGACGCGGATGTCGCCGTCGATGGCCACACCAAAATCACGTGCGCGCCGCGCGGCATGAGCGATGTACGCGCTGGCCACCATGGCCTTCGTTGGAATGCAGCCGGTGTTCACGCACGTGCCGCCGAACAGATGCCGCTCAACGATGGCGACCGACATGCCGGCGTCTGACAGACGCCTGGCCAGAGGCGGGCCGGCCTGGCCGGTGCCGATGATAATTGCGTCGTAGCTGCGACTCATCCCAATGCGCTCCGCGCCAATCTGGCGTGTAACCGTTCAAGCTACGGAGATCGCGGCGGCCTACCGGCTCGCGGCCGGCGCCATCATCGCGTCGTAGTTCTTCGCGATGAAGTCCTCGACGAGCTTCGACGCCCCGTTCGCCGCGCTGCCCCATTTCATGGTCCCGTAGGCCTCGAAGCGCCACCAGGGCGCGTCGGGCTTCGGGACAGCGAGACGGTACACCGTCGCGCCCATGCCGCGGAGGCGATACGTGCGCGGGACGCGCGCGAAGCGCTCAGCCGGGAGTTTTGGGCCGGCCTTCAGCAGGAAGCTGATGTAGAACTGGTCGTCGTGGAGGGCCATCAGGCCGCCCGTGCCGCTGGAGGACGATCGACGGCCGTTGACCTCGACGATCAGCTGCGCCTCCTCGGCGCTCGAAACCACCCGGATCCCGTTCTTCTCGCCCGACATGCCCTGGCCAAGGATCGCCTTGCGGATGTCATCTGCGGAGTCGGTGAGACCTTCCGACTTGACCTTGCGGTAGGAATAGTCGGCCTGGGCCAGTGCGACCGCCTCGTCGGCATCGAACATGGCGTCCTGCGCCTCCTGCGGCCAGGCATCACGCTTCTTGCCGTGCTTCGCTTTCAGGCTGTTCTCGAGATCCTTACGTTTGGTCTGCGCGTCTTTGATGGCCGCGAGGAGCCGCGTCTCGGTTTCCTTGTCCACCTTCGTAACGTCCGCGAGCGGCGCGGCCGTCACGAACACCGTCATGGCCTTGTCGCCCGGCTGCCCGTGCGAAACACCGGCCGACACCAACACTGCGCCGATTACGAGGGAGATGAGACGCATCACAATTGCCCTCCATCAGAAGGTAACGACGCCCGGCGCTCGACGGAACGGGTTGCCTCAGACATTCTCCGGCTGCAGCCGTGGCCCCGGGAACCGGATGTGACAGCCAGCGTCCGACGAGATCGATTACCGCGTCCGCGCCCCCACGTGACGCTCCACAAATGCGGCTGCAGCCTGGCGAGCGTATCGTACGTATCAATCGGGCTCGATAGGGATCTCGACCGTATCTACCTGGACCGGCGTTGTGAGGGAGAGCGGCGTTCTTGGCCGTCGCAGAGGCAGACGCGAGATACGACGGGCGCCCATGATGGGCGACCGCTTCAGAAGGCGCGCCGAGTCATCGGTCCCCACCCACCCTTGCCGGTCATCGCCTGGATGGTCCCGACACATCCCCACCAGGAGTTCAACTGGCGATAGCCGATGTTTTCGAGCAGAGCGATCGTCAGGAGGAGCGCGAAGTCGCGGCCTCGCATGTACCGCCGCGAGGCGATGTCGCTCAGGAGCACCGCCAGCAGCGTCGCGGCGGCTCCGAAAAGAATAGAGGCGGCGAGCATTACGCGATAGTGGTGCCAGTTGAGAAACCCGAGGAGCGCCGCGATCGTCGTCACGGCGTAGCCCGCGAATTCGATCAGCGGTCCGAGCCCCTCGAAAAACGTGGTGTACGGAAGCACGCCCAATCCGACGAAGCCGAGCCGCGGATTGCCGATGGCGCGGCGGTGGCGCCAGAGCACCTGCAGCAGTCCGCGGCGCCAGCGGCACCGCTGAGCGCGCAGGGACGGGAGATCTTCAGGGACCTGCGTCCAGCACATCGGATACGGATCGAAGGCAATCCGGATCGGCCGCCGCTTCGCGCGAAAAAACTGCTGCAGGCGAATCGTCAGGTCCATGTCTTCGCCAATCGCGGTGCGGTCGTAGCCGCCGACCTCAATCACGGCATCGCGGCGGAACAATCCAAATGCGCCTGAGATCAACGTGACGCCGTTGTGCGAGGCGCACGCGATCCGGAACAGGAGGAAACTTCGCATGTATTCGACGATCTGAAACCGCGCCAGCCAGTTGCGGGGCATGGCCACGTCGAACACCCGCCCATTCGCGATACGGCACCCGTTGGCGATTCCGACATACGCACCGACCGCGACGGTGTCTGGATCTTCGAGAAACGGCAACGACGCCCGGGTCAGCGCGTCGGGCTCGAGCATTGTGTCGGTATCGACGACGAGGACCGCGACGCCAGATGCGGCGTTGATCCCCGCGTTCGCCGCGTCGGCCTTGCATCCGCCGTTCTGCTTGTCGATGACCATGAGCCTAGCCTCGTCAACCGATCTGTAGACGCCGCGGACCGGCGCCGTCTTCAGCGGCTGCTCAAAGGCGAGCGGCGCGGGCACGAGGTGAAACGTCCGCTGCAGAATCGCCAGCGTCTCGTCTGACGATCCGTCGTTGACGACGACGATTTCGCACGCTTCGTAGTCGAGCGCGAGTAGCGCGCGCACACTGTCGGCGACCGTCAGCGCCTCGTTGAACGCCGGGGCGATCACGGAGATGAGCGGCGGCGAGGTCAGGTGTGCGGCGAGCGCGCGAGCGCGCGGGTTTCGCCGCCGATGGTAACGCCACACGTGCAACGCGGCCACCGACCCCAGCACGCACTGCGACCCGTTCCACAACACGAAATACGCGGTGACGAGCAGCGAAAACGCGAGGATGACAGGGACGAGACTCAGCACTGGACGCGCGCTTCCCAGAGCATCTGACGAGCAAGCGCACCCGCGAGATCGGAGCGACGCGCGCACGCCTGCAGCTCGAGCCGGCCGGCCTCGCGCATCGACAGTAGCGAACGTGCCGCCGGCACTGCCACGGCCCACGCATCGTCGAGATGGCGGGCGAGGTGCGAGGCGGCGTCGCCGTTCCCGGTCCAGCCGTAGAGCGCGCTGGCGGCGCGGGCCCGGACCGATGACTCGCGGTTCTCGAGCGCCGTGATGGCGCGAGCTGCGGCCGCCTCATCGAGCCCCACGTGCGCGAGCGCTTCGAACGCCGCCTCGCGCACGTCCACGCGAGGGTCGTCGGTCCACTGGCGCAACGCGGGCCGCGACCGCTCGGTGCCGCAAATCGTCAGCGCACGGGCGTAGTTGCCGCGGTGCTCAGGGTCGAGTTGCGATAACTCCAGCAGGAATGGCTCGCATTGCGATCCGAACGCCGCGAGAGCCGCAGCGCGACGGCCGCGCTGCAGCGAGGCGTCCTGGAAGCGCACGACGATGGCGGGAAGCGTTGCCGGGTCCTGCATGTCGGCCAGCGCATCAAGGGCAGCGCCGCGCACGTCAGAGTTCCGATCGTCGAGCGCCGCGACGATCTTCGCGGTACGGTCCTTCTGCTGTAGCAGTCCCAGGACATGCAGCGCGACCGTTCGGCGCCACCACCAGGGACTCCGCAGAAAGCGATCCGCGATCGGCACCACCGACATCGCGTCGGCGATGCTGCGCGTGGCGGCGATGCGCGCGGGATCGCGATCGTGGACCAGCGGGATGATGAGCAGCCTGGCGATCGGGAGGCGGTAGCGCGGCAGACTCCGCACGAGCGCTCTCAGCGCGGGTTCGTCCCCGTCGAGCGCGCGGCGGACGAGCGGTCCGTATTGGCGCTCGACGCGACGACGCTCGACCTCGTGCCACGCGAAAACGATCCGGCCCCAGATCACAGCGAACGTCATCGACACGGCGAGGCCCAGAGCGGCCCACACGAGCCAGAGGGTGAAGCTTTCGAAATCGAAGAGCAGATCGATCATGGGATGGACTGCACAACGGACACGGTGACGCGATTGATCCTCGTGTCGTTCGACCTCCACTGGCGCTCCCACGTCGTGGTGATGCGCGTGAGCCACGGGACGTCGATCCGGAGACCGGCGGCGACCGTCGTCGCGCCGAGCGAGCCAAGGCGGTCGGCGGTCAGGTCCTCGAAACTCTCGATCCCGTACGCATAGGCCCCTTGGACAGCGGCGCGCCGCCAGCTCTGCCAGGTCTCGCGCACGAGCACCGAATGGTCGCCGGTCGACTGGCCGGTCTCGTCGAATGAGGATCGGGAATAGGTGTAGCGCGTGTCGGTCCGCCAGCGATCGTTCGTATTCCACGCAAACACCGCTGAGACAGCGGCAACGTCGGCGCCGACAAACGACAGGCGGCGGAAGCCGCCGCCGACTTCGACGGCGCCCGCGTAGTGCGTCACTTCGGCGGAGACATCGCTTGTCGGCAGCGCAATGTTAGCGGACCCGCCGAGCACGTGAAGCGCCGCCGTCGTGTCGCGCGCCGCCTGCCAGAGGAATCCGCCGCCGCCGACGGCATCCGAGTACCCGTCGCCGTTCTGCAGCCTTGCACTTGCATCGAGATGCAGTCGCGGCGCGACGCGCACGTCGACCGTGACGGCTCCGGATCCCTGGCTGGCCCCAGGGGCGCCGCCCTGACCGAAACCTTCGAGCGCGATCCAGTGACCGTAGTTTCGCGCGACCGCTTCGAATCCTGAAGCGATGTCGGGGTCGTCCGGCGAGAGGCGCCGTGCGCGGCGGAAGTACTCCAGCGCGTGGCGATTGTCGCCGCCGCGGCGATAGGCGCGGGCGAGAGCGGCGAAAAGATCGGCGTTCTCGCCGGCGCCCGGCTCCGCCTCGCGGAGGATCGCGAGCGCGTCCTGCCAGGCGCCCGTCCGCGTCAACACCATCCCCAGGCCGATCTTTGCGTCGACATCCGCGGGATGTTCGCGCAGCACCGCCCGAAAGCCGGCATCAGCCTCCGCGGCGCGACCGAGACGGAGCGCGAGCCGCGCCATCCACAACCGCGCCTCGACGTCGGCCGGATCGGCGTCGACAATACGCTCGAAGAGCGCCAGCGCGTCGGCGTCCCTCCCAGCGCGGGCGAGATCCACAGCGCGGCTTCGCTCGGACGCCGGCAATTGAAGTCCGCTGAGGATCGTCAGTGCCGCAATTAGTTGCAGGAGGATCTGGGCACCTCAACCTATTTTCGGAAGTTGCTCTCCACAGAGGAGATCGAGCACGGGGTCCTGGTCGGCAACGATGGCGACGACCGCTCGTCATTGGCAACGTCGAGCTGGCGAGCAGCCTCGGCCATGTGGTGTAATCCTCTGCAGCTGACGCCGACCAAACACGGCGGAGGCTCGAACGCGCTCTACGATACGACCCTCGGTCGCTTTCGACAAGCTTGCCGGACACCATGCATTTCGGTCAACCGCGGCCGGGCGCCTCTCGCATCGGCAACACTATGTGCGTGCAGTAGCGAGCGAGAGAGTTCGCGCGCTTCGGTCGTACTGCGCGCTGTATCGCCATTCCCTCTCTAGCGATTGTGGATTTCGAGCGCGGTCGGATGTGGCTGGAGCAGGGGAATCCCCCCTGCGCTCCGGCCTGGTTCGCTGAGGCAAGTCATCGCTTACCGGCCTAAGATGACGGGATGTCGTTGCGAACGTGAGCGGGAGCTCAGCGAAATCGCCGCAAGTGATCCGAATGGCGGACTCGCCGGGCAGCAGGCTGACGGCACGCTGAACGAACGCACCGACACCGATACCGGCTGGACACTGGAGGCGTTGATTCCCTGGGCGAATTTCCGCTGGAGATGAGAAACATGCTCAAAGTAGTTGCCGGCAGCTCGACCGCTCTCGGGATTCTTGGCGCCGTCGTGGTTCTCGGCTCGCTCGCGGCGGGCACGCTCGCGGCCCAGGCGACGGCGACGAGTGCACCGGCGGCCGCTGCGCCCGGCTCTCGCGATCCCCAAACGCCTCCTGCGCTCATCGTCAGCCCACCTGCCGATGCGGCGGCCGTGGAGAAACATCCGCCACTCGAGGGAACCGGCAATTTCACGATCGCGTCGACGTCGACATGGGCGGACGTCCCCGCCATGACGACGCCCGAGAACGTCCCGAGGGGGACCGTGACGATGTTCACGATGCGGTCGGAAGAGACGCAGATGTTTCCTGGCGTCGCCGGCCCGTATACACGCAACGTCTGGGTCTATGTTCCGGCGGGCTATGTTCCCGGCACCATCTTGCCGCTGATGATCGACCATGACGGCCGCGCGGAGGCCGTGATCCAGTCGCAGCTGATCGTCGTGATGGACAACCTCATCGCCCAGAAACGTCTGCCGATGATGGCCGGCGTCTTCATAGCCAATGGCGGCGATTTCCGGCCGAGCGAACGCAGCCTCGAATACGACACGGTGTCAGGGAAGTACGCCGAGTTCATCGAACGGGAAGTGCTGCCGCTCGCCGAGAAGACCGCACACGTGACGTTCACGAAGGATCCGGAGCTGCGCGGGGTCATCGGACAGAGTTCCGGGTCGGCCGCGGCGCTCGCGATGGCGTGGTTCCACCCCGACTGGTACCACCGCGTCATCAGCTACTCAGGGACGTTCGTGAACATCCAGCACAATGGGGAGTTCCCACGCGGCGCGTGGGGCTATCATGAAACGCTCATTCCGAATACGGCCAAGAAGCCGCTTCGCATCTGGCTCGAAGTGGGGTCGCGTGACAACGGCTTTCAGTCGGCGGAGGATACGTACCGCAATTGGCCGCTCGCCAACAATCGGATGGCCGAAGCACTGAAGGCGAAAGGGTACGCGTATCAGTACGTCTGGGCCCAAGATGCCGGTCATGTCGAACGCGGCGTGGAGCGCCAGACGCTTGAAGAAGCGATGGAATGGGTGTGGAAACGCCAGTAAGCAGTCGTGGGGAGGAGAGATGAACCGACGCGAATTCATCAAGGCCGGCACGGCATTGGCGATGGCTCCCGCAATCCTGACCCGAGCCCAATCGCCGCAGGTGATCGATCCGGCGCCGCCCCGTCTGCCCGCGGCCGGTGCGGACGGATGGGTGTCACTGCTGAACGGCCGCGATCTGAGCGGGTGGTACACGATGCTCCAGCGGTCGGGCAAGGGCGTCGCCGAGGAGCAGCGCATGATCCTGATGGAGGAGGAAATGCTCCACATCATGGGCAACGAAGAAGGGAAGTTCCCCGCGGAGGGCGGGTATCTCGCCACCAATCAGGAATTCGCCAACGTCCGCATTCGCGTCGAATACAAGTGGGGCGTGAAGAGGCACGCGCCGCGCTATACGCCCAAGCGCGACAACGGGTTGCTGTACGGGCTCGTCGGGCCCGATCGCGTGTGGCCTTCCTGCGTCGAGTGCCAGATCGAAGAAGGCGATGTCGGGGATTTCTTTCTGCTCGGCGGCGTACGCGGGGTGCAAAGCAATCACAACGCCGGCCTGTTCGGCGAGGGCATCAATCCGCTGACGGGATGGCCGCAGCCGGGGGATCCCGGTTTCCGCGGCGCGGGGGCCGCTCGTGCCGGCGGAGCGCCGGCTGCCGGAGCTGCGACGGCACCCGGCAGTGCACAAGGAGCCGGCGGTGCACAAGGAGCCGCTGCCTCTGCCGGTCCGGCCGCGGGGCGAAGTGCAGCGCCGCCCCTGGAACCGACCAGCGGACGCTTCATCAAGGATGGCAACTTCGAGCTGCTGGATCAGTGGAATACGATCGAGGTCATCTGGCAGGGCGATCGCGCGGCGCACATCGTCAACGGCCGCACCGTGAATGTCGCGACGCGGCTTCAGCAGCCCGATCCGCAGAATCCCGGGCAGTTCATCCCGCTCACGCGCGGGAAGATCGCGATCGAGATCGAATACGCGGAGATCTGGTTCAGACGGATTGAAGTGAAGGCGATCTGACAGGAGGACCCGGCTTCTATATGCTGTGTCGCGCAACCTGTCCTATACGTTCCGCGCGAGCCGGTCTCGCGGCCGCGCGGCTGGAATAACGAAGACACTATGAACCGAATCCTTCGCGTTCTTCCGGCAACGGCGCTCGCAACGCTTGTGGCCGCTTCCGTCCAAGCCCAGATCAACAACAATCCTCCGGGAGGCAACGGCCCCACCGGCCGCGGGCGCGGGCCTGGGGTCGAGGCGAGCGTGGTCACCAATGTCCGCTCCCCCGAAGTGAATGCGGACAACACCATCACCTTCCGACTGCCGGCACCCAATGCCAAGAAGGTGCGTGTGTATACCGACATGCCCAAGCTTGGCGACACCCCGGTCAACGGCTCCGCCGGTTTCGATATGACCAAAGACGCCAATGGCGTCTGGTCGTTCACGACGCCGAAGCTCGCGCCCAGCTACTACCAATACTGGTTCGAGGTGGACGGATTGACGATGCCCGATCCGCAGAACACCTTCGTTCGTCCTGCGTCGGGCGTCTACAAGAGCGTCGTCGCGCTGCCGGGGAAAGAAGCGGACTTCATGATGTTCCGCGACGTGCCACATGGCAACCTGATCGAGCACCAGTACCTTAATCAGCTGACGAAGGTGGCCCGCCGTGTGGTGGTGTACACGCCGCCCGACTACAGCGCCAGCAACAAGAAATATCCGGTGGTGTACCTGCTGCATGGCGCCAACGACTACGAGCTCGGCTGG
>DASXLB010000053.1 GCA_036496585.1 Vicinamibacterales bacterium | reverse complement strand
CCTCGGTGGACACTTCAAATCCGGCCATTCGTGGACAGGTCAAAACCGGCCATTGCCGCCGGCGGCCGAGACTGGTGAGTTCTACTTCGCGACGGCCTCAGGACGCAAGTCGGTCTGGAGCTTCGTGCGCCAGCTGCGCGGTCCGCACTTGAGCACGTGCGCGTGATGGAGCAGCCGATCGAGCAAGGCCGTCACGGCGGCGGTGTCGCCGAGCAGCTTGCCCCAATCGTCCACCGGCCGATTCGACGTCAGGATCGTGGACGCCCGTTCGTAGCGCCGCATGATGAGTTCGAGCAGATCCTCGGCCGCGGTGTGCGGCAGCTTGCGCATGCCGAGGTCGTCGACGATCAGCAGTGGGACGGTGGCGAGATCCGCGAGCAGATCTTTCCGGGTGCCGTCGAGGGACGCGTCGGCAATCTCTTCGAGCAGCGTGTGCGCTTCGCGATAGATCACCCGGTACCCCTGCTGGATCGCCGCGCGGCCGAGCGCTTGGGCGAGATGGCTCTTGCCGGTGCCGGGCGGCCCGAGGAAAAGCACATCTTCGCGCTGCTGGATGAAACGGGCGGTCGCGAGGTCGAAGACGAGGGCGCGGTCGAGCTTCCGGTTGAAGGTGAAATCAAAGCTATCGAGCGCGCGGTCGGCGTCCCGGAAGCGCGCCTGGGCGTGACGGCGCGCAAAGAGGCGGTCCTGCCGGCGCTGCAGCTCGTCATTGACGAGCGTGGCCACGAGATCGAGTGGCGCGAGGCGCTCGGTCTGCGCTTGATGCAGCCGGGCTTCGAGGACGGCGGCCATGCCGGAGAGCCGGAGTTTACGGAGGGCGGCGTCGACTTCGACGAGATTCATGAGCGGTCTCCTGTTTTGCGATCAATGAGGTCGCGGTAGAGCGAGAGCTGGCGGATCAGCGGATCGACTTGGCGGAGCGTGAGCGGCACGGGCGGGCGCCGCTCGAGATAGCGGCGCAGGAAGTGATACGTGAAGACGCCGAGCTCGACAGCCGCTTTCGCCGCGTCCTCGACGACGGCGGGGCCATGCTGCTTGGCCAAGCGCAGGACGCCTTGCATCCGGCGCACGCCGGCGGCGCCGTCGTGCTGCTGGATGTGGGCGCAGACGAGGCCGATGTGCGGACCGGCCGATCGCGCGATCGCCAGCAGCCCGAGCACCGGCTTGGGCGTCTGCGCCGGGCGATCACCCTCGGCGATCCGATGCCAGCCCCGGCGCGTGCGCAGATGCTCGCGCAAGAGCTGGCCGGTCGTCGGATCAATCAGGCGGACGTGCCGATCATTCCATTGGACCTGGACGCGCTGGCCGAGCCAGCCCGGCGGCGCGCCGTAGTACGCGGCTTCGACTTCGACGCAGCCATCGAGATGGACTGTGCGCGTGCCGAAGCAGTAATAGCGAAACGGTTCGAGTGGGAGCGGCCCCAGTGCCGGCCGCTCCTCGGCAAACATCGCGGCGACCTGGCGCTTGGTCGTGCCGTGAATGCGCGTGTCGGCCCAGCGATCCTCCCAGCGATCGAGGTACGCCTGCGCCGCCGCCAGCGTCTCGAAGCGCAGGCCCTTCAGCGGCGTCTTCTGCGTGTGCCCGATGCCGGCTTCGACTTTCCCTTTGCGATCCGGATCGCCCACGCGACACGGCAGCGCGACCACGCGGTAGTGCGCGAGCACGTCGCGATAGAGCGGACTGAGTGCGGGGTCGTAGGTGTCGGGCGTGAGCACGCCCTCTCTCAGATTGTCGAGGATGATGACCTTCACGGTACCGCCGAGCCGACGAAACGCCTGCTCGTGCAACTCGGCCCAGATCTGCACGCTCGAGCGCCACACCAATAGGCGCACGGCTTTGCGCGAGTACCCGAGCGTCAGGACAAACAGGCGCGTGCGTTTGTATTTGCCGCTGGCCGGATCGCGCACCATCGGCCCTTCGCCGTAATCGACTTGCGCTTCCTCGCCCGGCGCGGTCGTGATGACGACGCGCGCCTCGGCGGTCGGCGTCTCGCGCAGGCTCCGGACGAAGCGCCGCACGCTGGCATACCGGGCCGTGAAGCCGTGGTCATCGACCAGGTCCTGCCAGATCGCCATCGCGTTGCGGCCGCGCGCGCACGCGTCGGTGATGATCTCGCGATAGATCTCGCAGGCACTGGCGGTCGGTGCGCGCGCTGGCGCCGCGTCGGTGGACACCGCCGACACAATGGCCGGTTTTGCCGCAAGGTCGGTGGACACCTCGGGCGACGAAATGGCCGCTTTTGCCGCCGCTTCGCTCCGCCGGCCCCGCCCGCGCACGGGTACGCCCGCCGCCCTCAGGTACTCGCCCACCGTTTCGCGGCGCACGCCGGTGGCCGCTTCGATCCGACGAAGCGACCAGCCCACGCGCCCCAGGGCGACGATGTCGTGCTGCTTCTGCTGGTCCAAGACATTGCTCATCCGGACGAGGGACACCATCGCCCCCGCCCTCGTCAACGTCTCGGGCGCCGTCAGTTAATGGCCGGGTTTGAAGTGTCGATCAATGGCCGGATTTGGGTGTCCACCGAGGTTCGACCGCGTCTGGCCACGGAAATCGACGCTGGGATTGCCCGAATTGTCGGGCGGATCGGAGGGCCCGCGGTCGCGCGGCTGAAAGCTCTTGTGACTCGCCCACGCCTGGAGCAACGTGCCATCGACGGTGAAATGCTCATCGGACAGCAGGCCGGCCGCGCGCGCCTGATCCTGAATCGCGCGGAAGAAGGCGGCGGCGATGTCGCCCAACAGCAGGCGCTCGCGATTCTTCGTGAAGGTCGTCGGCGTCCACACCTGATCGTCCATCGCCAAGCCGACGAACCAGCGAAAGAGCAGGTTGTATTCGAGCTGCTCGATCAGCATCCGCTCGCTGCGCACCGAGTACAGCGATTGCAGCAACAGCGCCCGCAAGAGCTGCTCGGGCGGAATCGAGGGCCGGCCGGTCGTCGCATAGAGCCGCTCGAAGTGCGGCGAGAGCTCGTGCAACGCGGCGTCGGTCATCTGCCGAATCACCCGCAAGGGATGATCGGCCGGGACCCGCTGCTCGGGCGAAAGGTAACTGAAGAGGTGACCGGACTGCTGATCGTCGCCGCGCATGCGCACGATCGTAGTACGAGTGATCGCCGGTGTCGATCCCTGTTACGTCGCGTTTTTCAGCAGCCTGCTAGATGCGATCCCATGGGACGTGCTGGTAGCTTGCCGGAGGCTTGTCCGAGCGGGCGTCGCGTTCGAAGGAAGAGGACGTGGTCTCGGCTCATTTCGCCTCCACTAGACCGCCGCTCGTGCTTGCCGGTAGCCCTCGTGTCAAACACAATTCGAGCCCAACGTTGCGAACATCGTGTTGATCAGTTCGGCCGCCAGCCGGAGGACGCCTGTCGCTGGAGTCTCAGTTGAAGCGTGCTCGACGTGTGAGAGCGCGTTGCGCATCGACAGCATTCCCTTGAGTTGCTTTCGGTCCCATCCGGTCACGATGCGTTGTCGCACCAGCCAATCAAGAAGCCCGTCGGGAAACGTGGGCAGCCGCTGGCCATTTGCGAGAGGTCGTGAACGCCACCCGCGACTTCGACAAACGCTAAGAAGTCTAGTGTACGTGGGAAAGGCCACCTCGGTACTAGCGCCGTCGCACGACACCGTCACCGTTTGAGGGAGCCCCGCACTCCACCGCGCCTTGATCGCGGCCTCAACGGCCAAAGCCGCGTAGTGGGTCGACACAGTGAAGAAGTCATATCTGAAGTGACCGCAGATGTAAGAGTCTTTCGCCCGTCTGAAGGTGATCTGAACATCCTCGGGTACCGCTGGAATGAGCCTAATGTCGGCAATCGCCTGCTGACGCTCCTCAAATGTCATTGGCCAGCCAGCAGTTCTGCGATCTTGTCTAGTCCAGGCCTCTAGCGAAACGATCTCAT
>DASXLB010000052.1 GCA_036496585.1 Vicinamibacterales bacterium | reverse complement strand
AATGTCCTTCTCCTGCATGAAGGATCCCGTCAACACCTCCGACACAAGGGCTACGAACTTTCCCCTGATCCCGCCTGGCCTGTAGAACAGATATACGGCGTAGTCGTCGATCGTCTCTTTGAATGCATCGTTGATCTTGCTGACCTGCCCCTTACGCCGAGCAGTCAGAGTGTTGCGCACTTTCGATAGCTTCTCGATCAACTCGGCGCGTTTCGTCCTCGCGCCGACGAGCTGGGGCTTCTGGGAGTTCAGTCTTGTCAGGTCGGCGGTCAATTGCTTGCGCTGGGCTATCAAGGCGCTCAGTTGCGCGATGCTGCCTGACAATCCCTGCTTCCGGAGTCCGTCAATTTTCGCAGCGATCCGTTCCTCCCATTTCGCATGACGTGGAGGAATTGGCGTGAGAGCATTGGCGAGGTCGATCGCTGCCGAGGTGAGCCGCGCGTTGATCAGCTTCTCCTCTTCGACAAGCCACGCATTGAGGTCTTTGATGACACCCTCGGCTGCACTGAACGCGGCGGCAGTTCCCGAGTCGTTCGTGAAGTCGCCGGCTGCGTTGCGGAGTTCCGAGTAGTCCCTCTTGGCGACGTCGAGGGTGATCCCGACCTTATAGTCCTTGCCTACCTCCTGAAGGGTTCCAACGAACGCCTTCTCAGCACCCATCTGCCCTTGCCTCGGTGGACACCTCAAATCCGGCCATTGATCGACGGTTCAAAACCGGCCATTCACTGATGGCCGGCCGAGACCCTTCCAGTTCTACTTCGTGAGCTCCTCCGCGCGCAAATCGGTGTGGACCTTGGTGCGCCAGCTCCGTGGCCCACATTTGAGGACATGCGCGTGATGTAGGAGGCGGTCGAGGAGTGCGGTGACCGCGGCCGTGTCGCCGAGTAGCTTGCCCCAATCGTCGACGGGCCGGTTCGACGTCAGCAGCGTCGACGCGCGTTCGTAGCGGCGCATGATCAGCTCCAGGAGATCTTCGGCGGCGGTGTGCGGGAGTTTGCGCATGCCCAGGTCGTCGATGATCAGCAACGGGACGGCCGTGAGGTCGGCGAGGACGATCTTGCGCGTGCCGTCCAGCGTGGCGTCCGCCAGTTCCTCGAGCAGCGTATGCGCTTCGCGATAGGCGACGCGGTAGCCCTGCTGAATCGCCGCGCGGCCGATCGCCTGGGCGAGATGGCTCTTGCCGGTGCCCGGCGGCCCCAGCAAGAGCACGTCTTCGCGCTGGCCGACGAAGCGCGCCGTGGCCAGGTCGTGGAGCAGGGCCCGATTCATCTTCTTGTTAAAGTCGAAATCGAAGCGGTCGAGCGAGCGATCCGCGTCGCGGAAGCGTGCCTGTTTGTGGCGCCGGTCCACGAGTCGGTCTTGGCGCCGCTGCAGTTCATCACTCACGAGCGTGGCGACGAGATCGAGCGGCGACAGGCGCTCGGTCTGCGCGTGCCGGAGGCGGGCCTCCAGGACGTCGGCCATGCCCGAGAGGCGGAGTTGGCGGAGGGCGCGATCGAGCTCAGTCACATTCATTGCGGGTCTCCAGTCGTGCGATCAATCAGATCGCGATACAGGGTGAGTTGGCGGATGAGCGGGTCGACTTGGCGCAAGGTCAGCGGCACGGGCGGCCGGCGTTCGACGTATTTGCGCAGGAAGCGATAGGTGAGGACACCGATGTCGACCGCCGCCTGGGCCGCGTCCTCGACGACCGCGGGCCCGTGTTTCTTGGCGAGCGCGAGGACGCCGAGGATCTGCCGCACGCCGTGCGCGCTGCCCAGCGCGTGGATGTGCTGACAGACCGTGCTGATATGAGGACCCGCCGTGGCGGCTCGCGCCAGCAAGGCCAGCGTCGAGGCCGGCGTCCGGGCGGGGCGGTCCGTGTCGTGGATCCGATGCCAGCCGCGGGGCGCGCGCAGATGTTCGCGCAGGAGCTGACCGGTCTTGGGCGCGATCAGTCGGACGTGCAGGTCGTTCCATTGCACCTGCACGCGCTGGCCGATCCAGCCCGGCGGCGCGCCGTAGTACGCCGCCTCGACCTCGACGCAGCCATCGAGGTGCACGGTGCGCGTGCCGTAGCGGTAATAGCGAAACGGCTCGAGCGGGAGCGGGCCCAGCGCCGGGCGCTCCTCGGCAAACATCTCGGCGACCTGCCGCTTCGTCGTGCCGTGGATGCGCGTATCCGCCCAGCGGGTCTCCCAGCGATCGAGGTACGCCTGCGCCGCGTCGAGGGTCTCGAAGCGCAGCCCCTTCAACGGCGTCCTCTGCGCGTGGCCCACGCCCGCTTCGACTTTGCCTTTGCGATCCGGATCGCGCACGCGGCACGGCAGCGCGACGACGCCGTAGTGGGCGAGGACGTCCCGATAGAGCGGATTGAGCGTCGGATCGTAGACGTCAGGCGTGAGCACGCCTTCCTTCAGGTTATCGGGCACGACAATCCTGGTCGTGCCGCCCAGACGCCGAAACGTCCGCTCATGCAGCTCCGCCCACGTCTGCGCGCTCGATCGCCACACCAGCCACCGCACGGACTTGCGCGAGTAGCCCAGCGTGAAGACAAAGAGGCGCACCCGCTTGTACTTGCCGCTGTGCGGGTCGCGCACCATCGGCCCATCGCCGCCGTAGTCGACCTGGCCTTCGACACCCGGCGCCGTGGTGATCACCACGCGGGCCTCCACGGGCGTCGCCCCGCGCAGGCGGACGACGAAGCGGCGGACACTTGCATACGTCGCCGTGAAGCCGTGATCGTCGACGAGATCCTGGTAGATCGCGACGGCGTTGCGCCCGCGGCGAAGCGCCGCGACGATCAATTCACGATACGGCTCACACGCACTGACGCTCGGCGCCCGCGTGACGCCGGAGTCGGTGGACACCCCCGGGGAAATGGCCGGATTTGACGGCGGGAGGTCGGTGGACACCCCGGGCGTAATGGCCGCTTTTGCCGCCCGTTCGCCTGGCCGGCCGCGCCCGCGCACGCCGATGCCCGCGGCCCGCAGGTAGCCGCCAATCGTTTCGCGGCGCACGCCCGTCGCCGCCTCGATGCGGCGAAGCGACCAGCCCAGGCGACCGAGCGCCACGATCTGTTGCTGCTTCTCTTCGTCCAAGACGTTACCCATCCGGGCGAAGGACCACAGGTCCGCCGCCCTCGTCAACGTCTCGGCCGCCGTCAGTTAATGGCGGGTTTTGCGGTGTCGATTAATGGTTGGATTTGGGTGTCCACCGAGGTTATGGGTGCCATCGTGATGGAGGAGCAG